>DASTGE010000652.1:0-7613 GCA_035719405.1 Burkholderiaceae bacterium | reverse complement strand
GATTAGCGATGCCATCACGATGTTGGGCACCGTCACTCAGCGGTTCGTCCCGGGTCGCTCTCAACCAAGGCCAGCACATCACCTCAAACCTCACGCTCGCTGTGCATACAAGGGCTGACCTCTAAAGTTCGGTGGATTGCGGCGGTGGGGGATATGTCCGATGTCGCGCTGATGCATTACTTCGATGTCGGGACCATGGCCGCCATCGTCACAGAAGACGGACTGCCGCTTCAATGGCCCTGCGCGTTTCTTGCCGAAACAGCGCTGAAGAGCCGCAGCGCCACGGGCGACACGGTTCGTACTTATGCTGAATCGCTCGTTCCTTGGCTGGAATTTCTGCAAGCCCGCAAGATCGACCTCAGCCGTGCGACCGAAGAACACCTGGGTCTGTACAAGAATCACCTCGTCAACGAGCGGCATGGCGAGAGACAACTGCAATACGCATCTTCCACCGCGAATCACCGCGTGGTGGTGGCCGCGCAGTTTCATCTGTGGGGACGGCGCCGCAGCGTGATGGAATCGCCACTGGGGAAGTTCCTACAGGAGCGAGCCGGTCGTGGGGTGTCGCGATCTGCGGCGTGGCCGATTACGGTGATGGCCGCCAGCGCGCATAGCCCGATCGCGCCGCGTGTCGTCAAAAGGCTCCCAAAGGTCTTGAGCCTCGAAGAAATCACCCGACTATTCACCGTTTCACCGGCACGCTACCGCCTTCTCTTCCAGTGGTGCATCACGACTGGAACGCGCAGATTCGAGGCGTGTTCCCTGAAGATCGACGATCTGCCGACCGCCAGTCAGGTGGCTGCCATGGGCAGCGGCTTGGTCCCGATCGACGTGCTGAGAAAGGGATCGAAGTTGTTGACGATACAGGCACCGGCCAAGCTGGTCGAGGACACTCTTTGGCATGTCTTGGCCGACCGCCCGGAACCCGCCGCCCCGGAGCACCGTCACTTTGTTTTTCTCAACCAACGCGGCAGGCCGGTGCACCGTGTTTCACTCACGCGGGCCTTCCGTCGCTGCGCGGACGAGATTGGAAGTCGCGCCACTCTGCATCACCTGAGACACACCTACGCAGTCCAAGTGCTCAATGCACTCGAGAACTATCAAGGCAAGGGCAAGCCGATGAATTCCCTCAAAACCTTGCAAGTCCTGATGGGGCATTCGAACGTCGCCACGACAGAGCTATATCTGCGAGCGGTGGATGCGAGCAGTGACGCCGTGCTCAACGCCCTGGACTTCCTGTACGGAGCTTCGCTGTGAGACGACAGCTTGTGCATCAGGTCTGCGGGCAGCAGTTGTCCGTGTCAGGCCCGGCAGGTCAGCCGCCGCGCTCACTGTTCGATTTCGCTGCACTGGGGTTCGAACCGGCCGTGGCCGGTGCGTTGATTCGAGGATTCATTGCGCTGCAGGGGCACAACGTCATTGAATCCCAGCGACTGGCGTGGCGGGATATTCGGTGCTTTGCGGCGGCGCTGTCGAAAAAGGTGTCGCAGCGGCCCCTGCCTGCGACCTGCATTGCGGACCTCAAGCGCTGGCTGGACAAATCGCACTACGGACCCAAAGCCAGGCAAGGCTGTATGAACTGGATCTGCCGCCTGCTCCGCTGGTGCGTGAGAAACACGAACGGTGCGGTCGCCCCAGCGGCAAGCCTGCTGCCAGCACAGTTTCTGCAGACGGACGTTCAACCACAGTTGACCGTAAGTGAAGCGCAGATCAAGGCCATCCTGAGCTGCTGCTATGCCGATATCGAGAAGACCGAGACACGTCTTAGCCGAGCTTCTGCCTTGCGAGCGGGAAGTCTCGCTGAAACCGACGAGCCGCTTCAAAGCGTGATGCTGGAACTGTTGGAGATCGGCCGCGGTGATGTGCCTTCGCAGCAAGCGATCCTGCGCGTGCGTCGCGGGTCGACGGTGCTGACGCGGGTCAGGGTACTGGGTGGGCTACCTCACATGATCCAGTGTCTCTATCCAGGCGTCGATGACGTCTTCCCATATCACCTGGCGATACTGATCCAGACGAGCGCCAATCCACAGTGCCTGCGCCTGCTCAAACGTTCCTGCATCGAACCTCATGCGGTCCGTACCGATCTGGAGCGCATCGTCTGGGACAAGCCACGGGCACGCAGTGAGCAGAGCGTGGACTTCCCAATTGGCCGAGTATGGAGTGCGCCCAGCCTGGTCAGGCGGTTGTGCGCGCTTAACGAGAGCCTCCTGGCCCATGCGAGGCCGGGGGAAAATCAACTGGCATTCCTGGCCTGCGGCCAGAAAGGCAGTAAGGGCGTGGTGAGCTGGCAGGCGATTCACAAAAGCTTTGTGGCCTTTCGTGAAAGACATGGGCTTGCCTACTTCCAGTTGCGGGACTTGCGCCGCGCCGGGGCAAAAATGCATCACGCGACGGGCCAATCGATCCGCGCAGCGAAGCTGCGTCTGAACCACGCCAACGAGAGCACCACACAGCGATATACCCCGACCAGTGATCGACGGGAAGAGCACGAGCAGACAATCTTGAAGTTTCAAGGTGTCCTTGTGCGAGAAAGCCGCCCCAAGGGCGGGGTACGGTCTGATCGGACGCGATCAGATGGAGTGCCGCTGCGAAATGGCGTGCAAGTTGCGCCGATCCCGACGGTCTTCGGCTTCGGATGTGCGGACCCTTTTGCGGGACTCGTGCCGGGAAGCGAACCGGGCCGCATGTGCCTTCAATTCTTTCGGTGCGCCACGTGCCCAGGTGCGTTGATTCCGGTCGATGACGTCCGCGTGGTGGCGAAGTTGCTGTCGGCGTCGCAAGCGCTGGGGCAGACACGCCAACGTTCGGTCCGCGAGGGCTGGACGATGAGGTTCGAACTGATCTACGAACCGATCAAGACCGTCATTGACAAAGAAATCCTGCCCCTGGTCTCCGACGCCGTTGTTGAACGCGCTCGTTCCCTCGTGGATACGACATGCTTACCTTGGATCGAATAACCGATGTCGACGTCGTCATTGATCTATCTTAAAACGCGGCATAAGTGGCACCTGACAACGAGCGCACTGTACGAAGAGGAAAGCGCGGTGATCGACTGGGGCAAGATGTTGCCCTCCGGCGGTACGGCCATGCAGAGAAGGACGCTGCTGACAAGCCTCAAGCAATTGCTCGAGGCGCTCATCGTGTATCCGGCAACCAAGGGGCGCGCCCGCCTCGACCATTCGACGGTTCTTAACTGGTGCAACCAACTCCGCTATCTTGTCGCGTGGATGGCGTCCCAGGGGATATGGACCTTCTCGCGCCTGAATACCAAACACCTCCTGATGTTCCTTGAAACCCGCCGTGAGCGGCACGGTGCGGGCCGCGCGTCGGCGGCAACGGTGCGCAGCTATGTTCTGCTCTATCGGCGGATGTGGGAACTCCGCACGAAATACAGCGGCTCGCTTGGCGTCAATCCCGGTTTAATCGAGACCGACATTGAATTGCGGCGGCACAGGGACGATCGTCCGTTCAAAGCCATCCCTGAAGAAGTCGCACTACCGCTTCTCAATGACGCGATCGAGTGGCTTGGCAAAATGGGCCCGTTCATGAAACGCGTAGTGGATGATCTGTGGCATCTCAGGGCGGCCACGGCGGCGCTCCCCAAAAAGGTTCAACAGGCCCACATGCGAGCCTTCTATCAAGATGGGCAGCAGGAGTCGATCCTCAACGATCTCGCCCACGCGTTGCGGATGGAAGGGTCTCCGCCTAACAGCATCCTGTGTCGGTCGATGACCGTCACTCAGGGCGCCGCCGTGATCGTGCTGCTATTCATGGTTGGAATGCGTGTGCGGGAACTGGTTCGGCTCGACGTGGACTGCCTCCATGTCGAGAAAAACTGGGCCGGGGTACCCGTGACATACCTCAACGGCATTGCCGCGAAAGCCGCAGGACGGCAGCGCCGGTGGGTTGCTGGAGACCCGATCCCGGACGTCATCGAGTGGTTACGCGAGACATTCGCGCCGTTGCGCATTCATAGTGACTGCCAAGCCCTGTTCCTGGTTCGCTCATCGAGAGCAGTGGTTCCGCCGCCGGGCGCCGCCGTGCATCGCATGGGCGCGACAACTCCGATAACGCTGATGCAGGCCTTCGCCGCAGCGCCGTTTCGCTCTGATCGGCCTGCCGTGTCGAGACTTCACCCCCATGCCGCACGCAAGACCTTCGCCAAGTTCGTTGTCAAACGGGACAAGCGTGCTCTCGAGGCCTTGTCCGTTCACTATGGCCACGCTTATCGGGAGTTCACGGATGGCGTCTACGTCGGCGCCGACTTCCAGCTCAGTCAACTGCTGGAGGAGGAAGATCGGGAGGATCTGTCGCGGACCCTCACAAATTTGCTACAAAGTTCTCGGGTCGGCGGCAAGGCGGCGCAGCGTGTTGAGGACTTCAGGCGTCAATACCAGGAGCAGCCTGCGTTTGCCGGGAAGGTGGGTCTTCAGTCGCTGGTGGACAAGCTCATCAGGCGAGGCATTAAGATCGCGCCCTGCGATTGGGGCTACTGCGTGTATTCGGAGAGCCACTCCGCGTGCCGGGGGGACGCCATTGGACCCAATGAAGTTCTCAGGGCACCGAATGTTTGTTCGACGTGCACAAACTTCGTTGTAACCAAGGAGCATCAGGCTTGGTGGAATGAACGGGTTGCACGCGACGAGACATTTCTCTCGCAGCATGGTCTTCCCCAGCAGACGATCGCGTTGGTAGAAAAACGCCTGAGCCAATCGAGGGTCATCCTGGCCGAACTCGTTACGAGCAAGAAGCTTGCTGCGGAAGTTCCTGCATGAGAAAGAAGAAAGCCTTGTCAGTACGTGAGAGGATCGATGCGACGTTGAAACTCGCGCTGCGCGACAACCCAAACGCTAGGATGTCAGTCAGTGAATTGAGCAGACTTGCTGATGTCAGCCGAGCAAATCTCTATACATCTCATCGCGATGTCGTGGCTAGTCTCCGATCTAAGCTGGAGGTGAACCGCCGGCGGGGGCATCGCACTGACTCATCGGAAACGCTACAACAGGTCCGCAAGGAACTCCAGGCGGAAGTCGGAAAGAATCGAGCGCTGGCCTACCTGGTCATAGAACTCCGGGCGGAGTTGCAGCGCCTTCGAGCCGAGATTGCCGGTCAGGAGTCAGCGGAGAAGTCAGCAAAGAAAACTCAGAGAGCCAGATCGTGACTTGCATCAGCGCTGCTGAGCGTTGATGGAGGGGTTGGTGATTGAGGACTTCTTATTTAATTTTAATGGCTGTTTGGCAAGCGAAGCGCGTCAGGCCGAAGGCATCCGCCGGGGAGCGGTGGTCAGGCCACGCACCCCGCAGGGGCTGTCCACAGGCTTGTCCTGTGGGCAGGTGGCTTGTCCACGGCGGGCGCGTTCGTGGATGCCGTTTCGACGGGCTGTCAGTCCTGCGCATTGCTGCAGGGCACTGCAGGTGCGCGCCAACCGAGGGCGTACATACGGCTCGAATCCGCACCTAACATGCCCTTCGTCCACGACCAGTAGACCGAAATAGCCGTGTGGAAGGCTGCGCTTGATGAATTCGGTGGGCTGATACCCGCCCTCGCCAAAGCTGAACTCAAAGTTGGCCAGCGACCGTTCCATGCGCGCGGCCTGACGGTCGCTGAACACGAGGTTGCCACGCTCGTCCATCAAGTACAGGAACTCATACAGGTTATCGCCAAGCATCGAGCCCAGCAGGTCCTCGCCGAAGGTGTCGATCAACCGCCGCGCGGTCTTGTCCCCGATCGTCGGCATTTGCTTCAACGCATCCAGCACCAGCTCTTTGAAGCTGCGTTGCGGTCTCCCGGGCCGTATGAGCGTCCACAGTGCTCCGCCGCACGATGCGCAAGCGGCTCGTCTCTCGGCCAGCATTCCCGCCGCCAGTTCAGGCGACACCGGCATGTCCTCGCCACCCGTCGGCAGCGTGATCGGCTTGCCGCATCGCGGACAGCACGCCAATGTGATGCGCTGCGCGTGACCGTCCAGGCCTCGCTGAATCGTGCGACGCACGTTGAACGCCGGACGCCAATGAAAGCCCATGCGCATGCGCACGCGGCCGAGCACAAAGAATTCCGGCTCCTTCGACGGGGGGCTGCCCAGCGCCGCGCGCAGCATCAGCAACTTGCGCAATGTGTCGGGTCCGTTGAGCACCCACACCCGCGCACCTGGCACGGTTTCCTTGATCTCGCGCCGCCACTTATATACCAAATGCGGCGGCGAAATCACCAGGCAGCGGCGCAATCCGCAGGCCATCAATACGGCGGCTGTGCAGATTGCCATCATGGACTTTCCGGAACCCATCTCCGCATTGAGGAGCGCCGACGGCGCGTCCTGCCCGATCAGCAGCTCGGCCACGGCCTGCACCGCGTCACGCTGAGCCGCGAACGGCTTGCGCTTCAAGCCATCCATCACGGCGTTCCACGCCGGACGTTGTGTCCCGTCGTAGATCGGTGGGTTCTGGCTGCGCACCTGCTGCAGCAGCTCGGCGCCGAACTCGTCAATGAACTCGGCCAGGCTCATCACATCAGCTTCGCTTGACTCCGACGGTGCCGCGTCTATCGCAACATTGGATCGGGTCTCATCGACCATTGCATTCATGAATTCGATCTCCTTTTCAGAAAGAATGCGGAGACCGGCCTCGCGGGCACAGTCCCCGCGGGGTTGAAGAAATTAGCGCTTCAGGCCGTCAAACCTGTTCAGCGCTCTGACTTGATATTTCCGGCGCAGTCGTACACCACATAGCGATTGCCGACGTCCTTGTCCGCATCCGCCTTGATCTCGTCGATCATCCGTGACGGCACTTCAATGCCGAATTCACTCAGCTTGCCGAGAAAGTAGTCCAGCGCAGGGGGAAGCCCGAAGCACTGGCGCAGCGCCCGGTCCTCGAGGTTGCTGTAAACGTAGCCATCGCGACAGATCGCTGCGATCACCAGGAAAAAGCCCTGGAGCGGCCGGTCCCAACCCATCAGGACCGACACCGGATCGCCTTGATATGTCGTCTGGAAACGATGCTGACTCATGCTGCAACTCCTTCTTTGTCGATCACATGCTCTGCCTGGAGCGTCAGCGCACCGCTCGCGACCCATTGACTCAATTGATTGGCAAACCCTTGTCCGAGCGAAATGCGCATGCCTCGGATAGGACCCAACGGCGGAAAGACTGCGTCATCCACCGGCTTCACCAAACCGGACCCAAAGGCCTCGGTCATCACCCGCTCTCGCCAGTGATCAAGCAGTGGCACCGGGGACAACCGCTGCACCATGGCCCACGCCTTGTCCTGCAGCACGCGCAGCGCCTCATCGTCGGCGCCTGGCACGAGCACCCAGGCATGACGATTGGCGAAGTCGGGCTTCTCGATGGCCGCGTGGTAGACCCACATGTGGCTCATCGGCCCGAACAGATTGGCCTTGGGCAAGTGGGCGCTGATCTTGGTCAACCGATCGGTGCCCCCGACGTGGACCGGCGAGGCTTCACCGCATTCGTCCACGAGGTGGAAGATGTCCACGCCGCGCTGGCTCACCGGCAACTCCAGCGCGCTGAGGAACTGCAGCAGTGCGTGGTCGCGGCCATAGATCGAAAGGAAGAGGAAGTGGCCTTCGCTGTCGCGCAGGCACGCGTCGGCCATCACCTC
>DASTGE010000651.1:0-2733 GCA_035719405.1 Burkholderiaceae bacterium | reverse complement strand
GACTGACCGGCTTCACCACTTGGCCGTTGCGCACCGTCAGCGCCTTGGGGACGGTCTCCTCACTGACGGCTTTCGTCTACGGCGCCTACCTCACCCTGCGCTACTTGCTCTACGGCAATGATGTGCCGGGCTGGACGACGGTCGTCGTGCTGCTGCTGCTGTTCGCCGGGATCCAGATGATCGCGATGGGTGTGGTCGGCGAGTACATCGCGCGCATCTTCGAGGAGGTGAAGGCGCGGCCGCGCTACCTCGTGTGGCGCAAGCTGGGGCACCGATACGAAAGCGCAGACCAAGCGTGAGCAGCGACGAGGCCCGGTCGAAGAGTGGTGGCGCTTGCAGGTTCGGTTTGTGGTCGCGTGGCGACCGAAGGGACGTGAATTGAATCGCGAAGTTCTTGTCGCGCCCGTTTGCGAAAAGCCCCCTGCCATCTGGTCGCTTGCCGATGCTCCCGGAAGTGTCGTCGGGCTCCTGGCATTTGCGTGGCTCGCTGCGCTTGCCTGGGTCCGGCCGCTGATGCTTCCAGACGAGGGTCGGTATGTCGGCGTCGCGTGGGAGATGCTGCGGTCGGGCAACTGGCTCGTGCCCACGCTCGACGGATTGCCGTTCTTCCACAAGCCGCCGCTGTTCTACTGGATCACGGGCGTCTCGCTCAAGCTGTTGGGCATGCACTGGTGGGCCGCGAGGCTGGCGTCGCTGGCCGGCGCGACCGGGGCGTTGACCGGCCTCTTCGTGTTTACGCGCAACTGGTGCGGCAGTCGAATGGCCGCGCTTTGTGCCGTCGTGCTGGCGACAATGCCATTCTTCTACTCCGCCGCGCAATTCGCCAATCTCGACATGCTGGTCGCCGGCTGCATCACCTTGACGGTGCTGCTCGGGGCCAATGCGGTGCTGATGGCTTCATCCGGTCGACCGCATTCCGCCTCCCTGATCGCGGCCTATGGAGTGGCGGCGATAGGCGTGCTTGTCAAGGGGCTGATTGGAGTCATGCTGCCTGCGCTGACCCTGATCGCCTGGCTTCTCGCGACGCGACGTCCGGCCTTGCTGCTGCGGCTGGTTTCCGTGCCGGGTCTGCTGCTTTTCGTGCTCATCGGCGCCCCCTGGTTCGTGCTGATGCAGGAGCGTTTCAGCGGGTTCCTGCATTACTTCTTCGTATACCAGCACTTCGAGCGCTTCGCCAAGGGCGGCTTCAACAATCAGCAACCGTTCTGGTTTTATCTGGTCGTGCTGCCCTTGTGCGCGTTGCCGTGGTCCTTGAATCTTTGGCGCGTCAGTCGGGGCAGCGACGGCGGCGGACATGAGCGCGGGCCGCAGCCGGGGCTCGACGCCCTGATGTGGAGCTGGCTCACGATCGTCGTCGTGTTCTTCTCGCTGCCCGCATCAAAGCTCGCCGGCTATGTGCTGCCCGCACTGCCACCGCTGGCGTGGCTACTCGCCCGTTCGCTGTCCGCCGGTAAGAACGCGATGTCACGCCACATGGGGCGGGTTACGACGTTCGCGGCGGTGCTGTGCCTGTCGATCGTGGTGGCAGTAGCCCTATATGGCCACCAGGACGAGAAGGCGGTGGCGCAGGCGCTGCGTACGGAGCGTCGACCTGGCGAGCCGGTACTCGCGTTCAACCACTATCCCTATGCACTGCCTTTCGACGCGAGGCTGCATGACGGCCTCATCGTAGTCGACAACTGGGGCGACCTGGGACTGTCTCAGAGGGACGACTGGCGCAAGGAGTTGTACGACGCCGCCGCCTTTGATCCTGCTCGCGCACGCAAGACGCTGCTGACTCCGGGCGCCGCGTTCGCGTTTGTCTGCGAACATGAACGCAGCTGGATCGTGGTGCGACCGGGTATCAGGCCGCCATGGGCGGGCGGAAAACTCATCGCGACCTCGCACAGGGGCGAGCTGTGGCAACTCGAGCGCCATTCGCTCAACTGCCCCGGAACGCCCAATGTCGGCTCACCAGATAGGTGACGACGGCGACGCCGACGAGCACCAGTCCCAGCAGCAGGTCGTAACGCCAGGGGCTAAAGCGCAGCACGGCCGCATAAGCACTTTCATTGACGACGAATCCGCTGAACGACAGCAACGCGAAGCGGCGTGCGGCGCGTGTAGCCGGCGCTTGCTGATCGCGAAAAGTCAACAGCGATTGCCCTGCGAACGAAACACTGAACGCAACAACCCACCCCAGTACGTTGGCCAGCAACGGCGCGAGCGCGAAGGCGCTCGCCACCCCGACGGCCACCGACCAATGCACGACAGCCGCCGTCGCACCGACCGCCACGAACGAGGCGACGCGGCGACGCTCCGGGATGCGAGACGGAGGCGACAGGGTCGACATGGCTGCGAAGCATAGCAACGCCCGTCGACTCATCGTTTGCGTGGACGACTTTGGCATCAGTCGGGCCGTCGACGATTCCATCCGCGCTCTCGGTTGCGCGGGCAGGATCTCCGCCACCAGCGTCCTGGTCGACGGTCCATTCTGGGCCGAGGACGGTGCGCGACTGATCAACGAGACCGACGGGGCGATCGACATCGGCCTGCATCTCAACCTTACCGAGCCTTTTGTCGGTGGGCCGGCGCGTCCGTCCTGGGGACGGTTAGTCCTGCAGTGCTATGCCGGTCGACTGGAGGCCAAGGCTTTGCGGGCCGAGATCGATCGGCAACTGGACGCGTTCGAGCAGGTCGCTCGGCGGGCGCCCGATTTCGTCGACGGCCATCGGCACGTCCACCAGCTCCCTC
>DASTGE010000650.1:0-3414 GCA_035719405.1 Burkholderiaceae bacterium | reverse complement strand
TAGCAGCTGCAGCTCTCGTCGATGGGACGCTCGTCAGTCCTGTAGCGCGCATTGCGCAGTCGAAGGTCGCCGAAGCGGGTGAACAGGTGCCCGTTGCGCGCGTTGCGGGTGGGCATGACGCAGTCGAACATGTCGACGCCGCAGGCCACACCCTCCACCAGATCGTCGGGAGTGCCGACACCCATCAGATAGCGCGGCTTGTGCTCCGGCAGCCGTCGCGGCACATGCGCCATGATGCGGCGCATCTCCTCCTTCGGCTCGCCTACACTCACGCCCCCCACGGCATACCCGGGCAAATCCAACTCGGCCAGGGCCGCCGCCGACTCGTCGCGCAATCCCTCGAACATGCCGCCCTGCACGATCCCGAACAATGCATTGCGATTGTCAAGGCGCTGGAACTCGTCAAGGCACCGTCGCGCCCACCGCAGACTCAGTTCCATGGAAGCGCGGGCCTCGGGCTCGGTCGTGATGTGGCCCTTGGTCTCGTATGGCGTGCATTCGTCGAACTGCATGACGATGTCGGAACCGAGCACCGTCTGGATCTGCATGCTGGTTTCCGGGGTAAGGAGCAGCTTGTCGCCATTGACTGGCGAGGCGAACTTGACGCCCTCCTCGGAGATCTTGCGCATCTCGCCCAGACTCCAGACCTGAAATCCCCCGGAGTCCGTCAGGATGGGGCGCTGCCAGGCCTCGAAGCGGTGCAGACCGCCGAAGCGTCGCAGCACGTCCAGGCCCGGGCGAAGCCAGAGGTGGAAGGTGTTGCCGAGGATGATCTGTGCACCCATCGATTCCAGCGAGGCAGGAAGCACACCCTTCACGGTGCCATAGGTGCCAACGGGCATGAACACCGGGGTCTCGACCACGCCATGATGGAGGGTCATGCGCGCACGGCGAGCGAGGCGGGAGGTCTTCAGGATCTCGAAGCGGAGCATGGGAGCGGATTGTCGCAGTCACTTCACAGGCTCCCCGAATACGAGGTGCTTCGACGCAGCGGTGCAGAATTCATCGCCCATGAAAGGAGAAGCCTGATGAGCCGAGTCCCTGAAAGCAACTGTCACAGTCACCCAGACTCGGGTGACGAGGAGGCGCTTGTGCCCACTGCCAGGTCTCACGCAAGAAGAGTTGCGCTCATCGCGGCAGCCCTGTCGCTCCTTGCATGCACCAGCACATCGCCTGGCTTGTCGCCCGCACCGTCGTCAGCAGGGGCGATGCAGCGGATCAACCATGTGGTCGTCATCTACGCCGAGAACCACAGCTTCGACAACCTTTATGGCTTGTTCCCGGGTGCCGACGGCATCGCCAACGCAACGGCCGAGCAGAAGACGCAGCTCGACCACGACGGCAAGCCGCTCAAGGAACTGATCGTCTTCGGCGCCAACGGCAAGCCGGACAACCGCTTCCCGCGCATGCCCAACGAGCCCTTCCGCATCGACGCGCCACCGGTCAGCCGCCGCACCGATGAACTCGTGCCGAGCCCGATCCATGCGTTCTGGCACAACCAGGAGCAGATCAACGGTGGCCGGAACAACATGTTCGCCGCGATGTCGCAGGTAGGGGGCTGGACCATGGGCTACTACGACGGCTCGGCGTTCAGACTGTGGCAGTGGGCCAGCGAGTACACGCTGGCCGAACGCTTCTTCATGGGCGCCTTCGGGGGCTCGTATCTCAACCACCAATACCTGATCTGCGCCTGTGCGCCGCGGCACGAGAACGCGCCTGCCTCCATGCGCGTGCGGCTGGACGCCCATGGGAAGCTGGAGAAGAAGGGCGAGTCCCCATCCGCCAATGCGGGGGCGGTCCAGGTGTGGAGCGCCGGCGGCGGGCAGGTGTCCCCGGACGGTTGGTCGGTGAACACCTCGCAGCCGGCTTATCAGCCGAGCGGCATCCCGCCTGCCCCCGGAGCCTTGTCGGACCTCGCCGCGGCCCGCTCCGCTTCAGGTGAGGAGCCGGTGCCGCCGCAAACCGCAAAGACCATCGGCGACACTCTGACGGCCAAGGGCGTGAGCTGGGCGTGGTACTCGGGAGGATGGAACGTCGCACTCGCAGATGGCCGGCAGCCGCCGGATGCCAAGCGGCGAGTAATTTACTCGCGCGACGAAGGCAGCCCGATGTTCCAGCCCCACCACCAGCCGTTCAACTACTACGCGCGCTTCGCGCCCGGCACCGCCGACCGCGCCGAGCACCTGAAGGACGGCGACGAGTTCGTGCGCGACATCGAAGCCGGCAAGCTGCCCGCCGTGAGCTTCTACAAGCCCGCCGGGCGTTACACGCAACACCCCTCATATACCGACATCGTGAGCGGCGACCGGCACATGGCTGACCTGCTGGACAAGCTGCGCGCCAGCCCGCAGTGGAAAGACATGCTCGTCATCCTCACCTATGACGAGAACGGCGGCTACTGGGATCACGTTCCGCCGCCCTCTGGCCCGGGCTGGGGCGACCGCTTCGGCCCCGGCACCCGGATCCCGGCAATCCTGATCGGACCGCTGGTCAAGCGCGGCTTCATCGACCATACGAGCTACGACACGACCTCGATCCTGAAGTTCATCACCCAGCGCTTCGGGCTCGAGCCCCTCCAGGGCATCAGGCCCAATGCCGGCAACCTCTCCGCGGCGTTGCAGCCCTGATCACGGCTAATGCCCGTCGCCTGCGCGGTCAAGCAGCATCGCGTCGCCGTAGCTGAAGAAACGGTAGCGATGTGCGATGGCATGCTCGTACAGTGCACGGATGTGCCCGTAGCCTGAGAACGCGCTCACGAGCATCAGCAGGGTGCTCCGTGGAAGGTGAAAGTTCGTCAGCAGCCGCTCGACGACCCGGAAGCGATATCCCGGCGTGATGAAGAGGTCCGTTTCGCGCGAGCCGGCCGCAAGATCGCCCTCTCGCGCCGCCGACTCGAGCGCCCGCAGCGTGGTCGTGCCGATCGCGATGACCCGGCCTCCGCGAGCGCGAACCCCGGCGATCGCGTCGACCGTTGCCTGCGGCACTTCGAACCATTCGCTGTGCATCCTGTGCTCCGCGAGGTTCTCACTCCTCACTGGCTGGAAGGTGCCGGCACCGACATGCAGCGTCACCCGCGCCATCTCGACGCCGCGCTCGCGCAGGCGCTCCAGCAAAGGCTGGTCGAAGTGCAGCGCGGCGGTCGGTGCAGCCACCGCACCGGGTCGGGCGGCGAACACGGTCTGATAGCGCGCCGCATCGTCGGGCTCGTCCGCATGCGCGATGTACGGCGGCAGCGGCACATGGCCGTGCCGCTCGAGCAGTGCCAGCGGATCGTCAGGAAAGCGCAGACGGAACAAGCCGTCGCCTGGACCTTCCCGGCCAAGCACCTCGACATCGAACGCATCTGCGAGACGAAGCGTCTGCCCCGCCTTTGGCGACTTGCTCGCCCGCACGTGGGCGAGCGCCTCGAACGCA
>DASTGE010000649.1:0-4948 GCA_035719405.1 Burkholderiaceae bacterium | reverse complement strand
GCGTCAATCTGCTTCAGATCGTGATCGCTCAGCTTCGCCATGCCCCGTCAGCTCGCTTGCCCTCGTCTTTTGGATGGGGACGCATTGTGCATCGAGTCAGGGGGACTAAACGATTAACGGCTCGGCGGGGACTTCCTCATCTTGGCTCCATTCTCAATCGAGGGAGCCTCCTCAAAATCCGGGGCTGTTCAGTCGTTGTCTCTATTGGATCCGATGATGGATCAGGCGAAGATATTTCACTCCAAAGGCGGTCTCGACCGGGCAGTGGAACAACATGGCTCTCACCTTCATTGCGACTGGCCACCGCCACCGTGACCGCATCCGAAACGCGGGCAAATGCGTAATATGCGTCGAGCAGCGGCGACTCGGCGACCTGTCGGCGAGATTGACGTATGGCCTTGAAACCATCCACGATGAACTCTTGCGGAGGGCGCACGGCGGATCCCTGATCATCGCGGCTCGCACATGATCTCAAAGAGACATTGAGCGGGGCATCAATGTCCACCATGACAGTTCGGTGACTGGCCGCTGAATTCCTCCATGGTTCGGTTATTTCTTCCACATCTGGCACGCTCGCCAGCCGCTTGTCGACAATGAAGTTGCGTTTGCTATCACGCATCTCGGCGATCAGCCGATCGGCAAGCATGGAAGCCTCTGAATGAATGCTCTGCGACCACTTGACTTCCCCGGGAATCAGTTTTCGAAGGTGTTCTTTAAATACATCTGGATTAATTGTTTTGGAGCCAATATCACGTGCATCCGGCAGGCCAAGCTGAGGCAACTCCTTGTTCACAAGATGGCTGAGGAAATACGTTTTCCCCACGCCTGAGTTGCCTCGCATCATCAGCAGCAACGGTTTCGCATCCGGCTTTTGGGCGGCAGCTATGCTTTCATGCAACTCGATGGCTTCGTTTCGCAGATTCGTGTAAACGAGTTCATGCAAGCGACGACGCTCCGGCACCCAGTTTGGACCGTCGGCGATGTATGCCTTCATGAGGGTTTTGCTTTGCTCCTTGCTCCGCCCGGCAGGCAACTCCTCCTTATCCGAAGCCGGGTATGTATACGCATAGTGAGACATTACGGCATCTTCGAGCCGGAACCCGGCGGGACCCTTGGCAATGAGCTGGCGGCGCAATTCGTAGGTGTTGCCGGAATCGGTGACTACCTTGGGACGAAAATCCCGCTGCTTGACCAATCGCAAGGCATCCTTGACCTGACCGGAATGAACCGACTCAAGAACATCATCGGGCATGAAAAGCTTCTGATAGTAGGCGGTTAGTCGCTGTAGGGTTTGCACATCCGCTTTCTCATCCAGGCCACGCCGAGTCGCGCCATTCAATGCGTAAAATTCTTTACTGGTGCGATATAGAGGCCACGGATGCGCCATGCGCATGCACACAAAGCCCGCCAGCAGCTGGGACGTTTTTCCGCATCCATCAGCGAAAAAATGGTCACTCAGATTGACGCGATACTCGACCCAAGGCGCAAGTGTCCGGGGCGATTCGCCGGCTGCCATGCGGGTATGCAACTCGACATAAAATTGGGCCATCGCAGCTTCCAGATCTTTGACAAGGGTGTACGGATACTTGTCGGAATCATGTTGCCGAATGAGATGACCGGGTTTGAGGACACCGTCCGTGATGATCCGTGCGAGCTCTTCGACAAATGTGCGCAGCTTTGCGGGGGTCGAGAACACAGTAAAGCGATTCTGGTACAGCAAGTCGACCGCGCGAGTGAGAGAAGCTTCTGTCGCTTGTTGAGCCCGGACTCCCGAGAGTGTCAACATTGACGCGGCCTTATCCTTGGCTGCGGACACATCGACGATGCCCATGGCCGTACGACTCATCTGGTGCAGACCCCGCCGAGCGACTCGCTCGTAGTCGTCTTTGTTCAGATTAGACAAGGAACGCCTGTGCCGCTCTGGCGGGGAGCCGTGTAGATCATCCTGACGCAGTTCGATGGCCCGGAAAACCGACAATTCAGTGTCGTCGGCTGCTCTACGCTCGACAAAGCGTTGACAAGCGCGGCGATCGAATTCTGGCTGCACGTTTGGATTCCATGCGGCGACGCCTTGCCACTGCGGATTCAGGGGATGTGGGAAGGAGCGCTGACTACCGCCTGGTCTGGATGGTCCTGCTGCCTGGGGCGCGGTGGCCGTGGTTGGGTGCGACGACAGACTGCCGGGCGGCTGGGTGCTGCGCCTGCGCCGTGCATCGGCCAACGAAGACAGGGCTTCGGGCGCGCCGTTGGTGGCAGGTCGATATACGGCGCCATTCGAACTCGACGGGGAGCCCTGGCTTTGAGGCGAAGCGTTGCTCAGCGCGTGCCTGTGAGACCCTTGTGAGGTTTCAGTACGGGAGGACTTGCAGTTCAACATGTGTTTGTGTCAGCTCGAAGCTGGATGGAGACAATTACCAATTCCGGGAACTTTGGCCAAGCCTCAACTGCGGGCGGCCTCATGCAGCGAAGAAGTGTAACTTGTCGTGATTTTGTGCGGCATTCGCCCAAAACGGCGATGCCGTGACGTGAAGCGGATCAGGGGTGCAACTCGTCTGTCACGCTGTGTGCAATACCTGCATGCGCTTGATGTTCCAAGCCGTCGTTGTCGCCAGCGAGTGCTACGCGCACTGTCCAAACCGGCCACGCAGCTCGGCATGAAGGTCGTGCCGTCTTGCTGACGAACAGCGGCCGGGCGGTCCGTGCGCGATGCGAGTCTTCATCCTCACTCCTCCCTCGACAAGGGGAGGGCGAGATGATGGCCCTTCCCTACAATCGTCGGCAACATGCCGTCGTCGCAAGAATTCATCCTCACCCTGTCGTGTCCTGACGCGAAGGGTATCGTGTACGGGGTGTCGGGCCTGCTCTACCAGGCTGGCTGCAACATCATCGACTCGCAGCAGTACGGCGACATTGCCGGCGACGATTCGACCGGGCTGTTCTTCATGCGGGTGCATTTCGAGGCGCCTCCGCAGTTGGCCGACGCCGGAACGCTCGATCGCCTCTTCCAGCACGCCCGCCAGCAGCACCGCATGGACGCCCGCTTCCATGCCGTGGCAACGAGGCCGCGGCTGCTCCTCATGGTGAGCAGGCATGGCCACTGCCTCAACGACCTTCTGTTCCGTTGGCGCAGCGGGCAGCTCGAGGCAGACATCCCCGCCATCGTCTCCAACCATCCTGACTTCGCCGAGCTCGCAGCCAGTTACGGCATCCCCTTCCACCATCTGCCCGTGGGCACGGACAAGCGTGACCAGGAGCACCAGGTCGAGGCCATCATCGACCGCGCGCAGATCGACCTCGTCGTGCTTGCGCGCTACATGCAGATCTTGAGCCCCGAGTTCTGCGAGCGCCTGAAGGGTCGGGCGATCAACATCCATCACAGCTTCCTGCCCAGCTTCAAGGGCGCCAAGCCATACTACCAAGCCCATGCGCGCGGAGTGAAGCTGATTGGCGCCACGGCGCACTACGTGACAGCGGACCTCGACGAAGGTCCGATCATCGAGCAGGACGTCGAGCGCGTGGATCACACCTTGAGCGCCGAGGACTTCACCGCGGTGGGCCGCGACATCGAATGCATCGTGCTGGCGCGCGCCGTGAGATGGCATGTGGAGCACCGGGTGCTGATGAATGGCCACAAATGCGTGGTCTTGCGCTAGAGGGGAGTTGAGATGGCTGCAGCCCCTCCGAAGCACCAGACTGCCGCGCTGATGGCCACGCCGGACGACATTGAGGCTCAGTTCTACGAGGCGTTTCAGCACGGCGACATCGACCAGCTCATGGCTGCATGGTCGGACGACGACGAGATCGTATGCGTGCTTCCCGGCAGCCCACGATTTGTCGGCCCGCAGGCGATCCGCACCGCCTTCGAGGCGTTGCTGGCGCATGGCGGCGTGCCGGTGCGGCTGCAGCAGGTTCGGCGCATCGCCCAGGCCGGCGCTGCCGTGCACCACCTGGTTGCGGGCGTCGAGCTGAGAAACGACAAAGGCGTTCACACGGCGTGGGTGATTGTCACCAACGTCTACCTCAAGACGGACAAGGGCTGGCGCCTGGTCGCGCACCATGCGAGCCCAGGCACCGAAAACGAGGCGCCGGAGGTCATCGAGATGCCCTCCATCCTTCACTGAAGTTTTGTATGTTCGCCAGCCGGTCGCCGCACGCCACGCCGTCGATCGAGACGCCCGGGCTGCCGATGAACGAGTACCGCGCTCCGCCCTGGCTGCTGGGGGGCCATCTGCAAACCATCTGGCCGGCGCTGTTTGCACGCCGCTACGCGGGTCCGCCGCCATGCTATGAACGCGAGCGTTGGCGCACACCGGACGGCGACTTCGTCGACATCGACTTCCAGCCCGGCCAAACGGGGCAACCTTTGCTCGTGCTGTTCCACGGGCTCGAAGGCTCGTCGCGCAGCCATTATGCGGAGGCCTTTGCCGACACGGCGCGCACGGCCGGTTGGGCCTTCGCGGTGCCTCACTTCCGCGGCTGCTCCGGTGAAATCAATCTGGCGCCACGCGCCTACCACTCCGGTGACTTCGAAGAGATCGGCTGGATGCTGCAGCGCCTGCGGGAGCGCCACGGAGCACCGCTGCATGCGGTCGGCGTGTCGCTGGGAGGCAATGCGTTGTTGCGCTGGGCCGAAGAGGCGGGACAGGCGGCGGCGCCGGTCGCCCGCACCATCGCGGCCGTAAGTTCGCCGCTGGACCTGCGTGCGGGCGAGGCAGCCATCCGCGACGGCTTCAGCCGCCTCGTCTACACGGGCACCTTCCTTCGCACGATGAAGCCAAAGGCGCTGGCCAAGCTGAAGCAGCATCCGGGGCTGTTCGACGCGGCGCGCCTGCGCGCGGCACGAACGCTGCATGAGTTCGACGACGTCTTCACGGCACCGCTGCACGGCTTTCGCAATGCTGACGATTACTACAGCCGAGCCTCTGCCAAGCCACGGCTTACGCAGATC
>DASTGE010000648.1:0-10144 GCA_035719405.1 Burkholderiaceae bacterium | reverse complement strand
AGCAGCAACAAAAGAGCCCCGGGCCACGACACTGTGGCCTTGAACTTCGTGGAAGTTTCCCCGAAAACGGAGGCGGCGCTTCGATCTTCCATATGCAACAGGCTGTCTCCGCAGGCAGCGAACCATGCGGGGCGGCAAATTTCGCGCCCACCTCCACTCAGGTGAACGTGTGGCAACTCAGAACGTAACAATATGCATGATTCACATGAAATGGCAGTCGACGGCACGGCAGACGGCCAGGAGCCTGGAGTTTCGACGGTCAAGTCGAGCACGAAGGCGATGGCTTTCGGCAATGCAATCTTCGGTGGCGGGGGCGGGCGTGGACACGGCGACAGGAGTGCCTTTGGCGGCTAAACGGCGTTGCCTTAGCGTAGTTTATAAACTACATTGGCGGCATGATCGAGTTGAAGCAGACTGAAACCTTTCGCAAGTGGTTCGCCAAGCTCCGGGATGAGCGCGCTGCCACGGCCATCGCCTCGCGCCTCGACCGCCTGGCTTTCGGCCATGGCGGCGACGCCGAGCCGGTGGGGAAAGGCGTCAGCGAGCTTCGCATCCACTACGGCCCCGGTTAACCGGGTGTATTTCCAGCGGTGCGGCGACACGATCATCGTCCTGCTGTGCGGCGGCGACAAAGGATCGCAGGCGCGAGACATCAAGACTGCGTTGCGCCTCGCCGATGAATGGAGCGAATGACCATGACCGA
This sequence comes from Burkholderiaceae bacterium, assembly GCA_035719405.1. Taxonomy (GTDB): domain Bacteria; phylum Pseudomonadota; class Gammaproteobacteria; order Burkholderiales; family Burkholderiaceae_C; genus CAMLIZ01. The sequence continues at coordinate 9,441 of DASTGE010000648.1, read as the reverse complement.
GAAACTGACCACCTTCGACCCGGCCGAGCACCTGAAATCCGACCAGGCCATCGCCGACTTCATGGCAGCCGCGTTCGAGACGAACGATCCTGCGTACATTGCGCACGCGCTGGGCCTTGTCGCCCGGGCCAAGGGCATGGCGCAGATTGCAAGCCAGACCGGCCTATCTCGCGAACAGCTCTACCGCTCGTTCAGCGCCGAGGGCAATCCGACGCTGCGCACCACCCTGGCCGTGATGAAGGCGCTCGGGATCGAGCTGTCCGCGAAGCCGGCCGCCGTCCATTGACACGTGAGGGGCGCTTTGGCCCCACCGGCACCCCGGCCTACGACTACCCCCAAGTCATCATCGTCACGATGGGATCCAAGGCACCCAGGAAGGACTCATTCTCTGCAGCAGCAGCGACCCGCTGAAAAAGGAAAGCACGGCAGGCACTCCGAAGGAAATGGGCCCGGACGCAATTGAGGCGTGACGGTTAATAGGCTGAACGCGGCAATCGGGCCCGAAGAAGTAGTGAGTCCTGCGCCTTTTTCACTCAACGCAAACTGGACGTGGCCGAATAATGCGGCACCTTCAGGGAGCCCTGCCGAAAGATGGCTTGAAAGCCACATGGCAGTGTCGAGTGAAAAGGAAAGCGTCGTCTCATGCACCGCGCCCCTCTTGCCGTCTGCGTGCTCTCATTGGCCTGCCTCAATGCCATAGCCGCTCCAGCCGTACCTGCGCCCACGTCGGCTGATCTGCACTGGAAATTGCCCGGTGTACCCATTCCTGAACAAAACGCCAACACGCCGGCGCGAGTCGAATTGGGTCGGTCATTGTTCTTTGACCCCAGGATTTCCGGAAACGGCGCCATTTCCTGCGCAACCTGCCACAACCCCACGCTCGGCTGGTCTGACGGTCTGAAGACGGCAGTTGGCATGAACGGCAAGGTGTTGCCCCGCGCGACTCCGACTGTTGTCAACACGGCGTACAACACACAGTTCATGTGGGACGGCCGTAAGAAGTCCCTCGAAGACCAGGCGTTGGGCCCGATGAAGACGCCTGAGGAGATGAACACCAATTTCCCGGCCACGATCAGCCGCCTGAAAGCATCGAGCGGCTATGTCTCGATGTTCGAGAAGGCGTATCCGGGCGAGGGCATCACCGAGGAAACCATGGCAAAGGCAATTGCCGCGTTCGAGCGCACGGTGGTCAGCAACGATTCGCCTTTCGACCGCTGGCTTGCCGGTGACCGCACCGCGATCACGGAGTCTCAGTGGCGCGGCTTCAAGGTCTTCACCGACCCGAACAAGGGCAATTGCGCGGCGTGCCATACCGGCCCGAACTTCACCGACAACGGCTATCACAACATCGGGATCAAGGCCTCCGGGCAGCCCGACCTCGGCCGGTTCAACATCAAGAGTCTTGCCAGCATGAAGGGCGCATTCAAGACCCCGACGTTGCGCGACATCGAGCTCACGGCACCGTATTTCCATGACGGTTCCGCTGCGACGTTGCGGGACGTGGTGGAGCACTACACGCGCGGTGGCGACGACCGGAGCAACCTGTCGCCCAACATGAAGCCGCTGGCCCTTACCGAGCAGGACAAGGATGACCTCGTGCAGTTCATGAAAGCGCTGTCGAGCCATCCGCAGGTCGTCGCGGTACCCCGACTGCCTCAGTAAGCCTGAAACCCCGGAGGGAGTACAACGTGGCGAACACGTCCCGCCGCGCCGGCGTGGCGCAATGGAAGCGCCAAGTGACTGTCTTTGGGGTGCTGATGGTGGCCCTTGTCGTCGCCGTGGCCGGCGGATCCGCCCTCTACATATGGCAGCTGCTGCGGGACATTGCGGCGACAGAGAGGGCGGTGGAGGTGCAATCCACTGCCGTCACCGGCGCCCGGCAGGCGACGCTCGAGGTGGACCGGCTGTTGATGCAAACGATCGCCCTTCGCGATCCTGACAAGGTACGTGCAGCGGCCGTGGCCTCGATCGCCGCCGCCTCGCGTCTCGAAGACTCCATCACTGCACTGCACCGGGCCCTGCCGAACAGTGCAGACGCGGCCGAGATGGGCCGGCTGGTGGAGTCGCTGAAGTCGCCGCGGATGAGTGTGATCGCGCTCGCGCGCAAAGGCGAGCACGATCATGCGCTGGAGCGTTTGTCCGCGATTGTCGACCCGCTGAAGCGCATTGACGCGCTTTCCACCGACCTCCAGACTCATCAACACGAAGATTATTTCAGGGCGGCCGAGCGGCGCGAGCAGCAATTCGGCACGCTGATGCGGGGACTGATAAGCGCCTGTGTCGCCAGTGTCGTCTTTGGCCTGCTGTCTTACTGGCGTTTGATGAAGAAGCTGGCACGCACGGACGAGATGGAGCGTTTGCTCGGCGAGGTTCACACCAGTGCCGGCCAACTGGACTCCGACGGACAGCGTCTGGCGCAGCTCAACGCTGACATCAGCCGTGCCAACGCGGAGCTGGATTCGCTCATGGCACGCCTTCGGGCCTCGTTCGGAGCGATGGATGAGGACACCGTACGCGCTATGGGGGAACTGAACACGCTGACGGAGAGTTGCAGCCATTCGATGGCCACTTCGCGTCAACAGGCGGGCGACGCCAGCGTCGTGGCTCAACAGATCAAGGCCACCGTCTCGCAAATGCGCGAATTGCAGAAGGCGACCGAAGCGCTGGGGCAAAGCCGCGGCCAGATTGCCACCTTCACCGAACGCATCGCACGCATCTCGTCGACGACCCGCCTGCTGTCGATGAACGCGACGGTCGAAGCGGCGCGGGCGGGGGAGGCCGGGCGCGGGTTCAATGCGGTTGCCATGTCGATACGGCAGCTTTCCGAGGACACGCAGACGGCAGCGATCGAGATTCAGCGCGCGAGCGAAGATATCGACCGCCAGCTCGGTGTGACCGAGCAGTCGGTGCGGCGTACCCGGGAACTGATGGAGGACTGCTCGCAGCGCATTGCCGTGCTCGAGGCGTGTGCCACGCAGAACCGGCAGCTCGCCGAGGCCATGGCGGGTGATGTCGAAGGATTCCGCACAACGTTCGAGCGCCAGACCGGGCGCGTACGGGCAATGGACGATGACGTAAGTTCTCTTGACGGCACCGTGCAGGCGGGCCATTCCCACGCCCGGCTGCTAGATGGCACCGCGCAGGCGTTGTCAGAAACATCCTCGCGCATGTTCAAGCGCGTGGCTTCCGTAATGAACTGAACAAGGAGCTGGGATATGAAGGCGAAGAACATCCTGATGGCCATGCTGCTGCTGGCGTGCATGCCGCTCATGGCCGCCGAACACGTCGTGAAGCAGAAGAACATGGCGTTTTCAACGAAGAAGCTGAGTGTCAAAGTCGGCGACTCGGTGAAGTTTCTCAACGAGGACTCGATCGCGCACAACGTGTTCTCGCTGTCGGACGTCAAGAGCTTCGATCTCGGTTCTTACGGACAGGGCGCCTCGAAGTCGGTGACTTTCGACAAGCCGGGCAGCGTGGAGATCGAATGCGCCGTGCACCCCGACATGAAGATGACGGTCGAGGTCCAGAAGTAGCGGAAGATCAGACCCGGCGGAGCTACATCAGCAGGTGCTCGCCCGCGTTTTCTCCGCCGAGAATGACGTAATTGACTTTCCGCAGATCGGCAAGTTGCCGCCCGCCGGCGTACGAAATGGAGCTTTGAAGATCCTCGCGCATCTCGCGCAGCGTATCCGGCAACCGACCCTTCACCGGCTCGAGGATTCGCTTGCCCTCGACGTGCTTGTACTCGCCTTTGTTGAAGTCTGACGCCGAGCCGTAGTATTCCTTGTAGAGCCGGCCGTCGACCTCGACCGTTTGGCCCGGCGATTCCTCATGGCCGGCAAACAGCGACCCGATCATCACCATTGTCGCGCCGAAGCGCACGCTCTTGGCGATGTCACCATGCTCGCGGATGCCGCCGTCGGCGATGATGGGCTTGGTGGCCACGCGCGCGCACCACTTGAGCGCCGAGAGTTGCCAGCCGCCGGTGCCGAAGCCCGTCTTCACCCGTGTGATGCAAACCTTGCCCGGCCCGATGCCCACCTTGGTCGCATCGGCGCCCCAGTTCTCGAGGTCGATCACGGCCTCGGGGGTGCCGACATTGCCGGCAATCACGAAGGTGTCGGGGAGCTTGTGCTTGATGTGCTCGATCGCGCGCCGCACGCTCTCGGCGTGACCGTGCGCGATGTCGATGGTGATGTAGTCGGCGCCGACGCCGCTGGCCGCCAGCCGGTCGATCACCTCGAAGTCGGCCGGTTTCACGCCGGAGCTGATTGACACCATCAGCCCCTTTTCGCGCATTGATGTGGCGTAGGCGACGGAGTCGAGGTCGAAGCGATGCATTACGTAGAAGTAGCCGTTGGCGGCCAGCCATTCTGTGATTGCCTCGTCGACCACCGTCTTCATGTTGGCCGGCACGACCGGCAGGTTGAAGCGGCGACCGCCGAATTCTGCGGAGGTGTCGCATTCGCTGCGGCTGGACACTCTGCACTTGCGGGGCAGCAGCAGGACGTTGTCGTAGTCGAAGATGTCCATAGGATGGGGGAGGGTCGCAGCAGCGGCGTTGAATGCAGTGTCGCTGCGGGGCTGCGAGCGTTTCGGGAACCTGCCGCGATGCCATCCTGCGATGAGATGGTGCGGGCACGAGATGCGTATGAGGAAACCGGACACCCAATTTTTTGGCCCGGTGGCTGATTCTACGCGGCTCGTTTTTGGCCTGCCACGGTACGGGGACGAAGAGGCCGCTTGTGTGCACGGCCGCCGAACATGCGCAGCAAGTCCACCGAGGAACGGCGTCCGACCGAAGAGCCGTGTGCGGCGAGCCAGGCGCTTGCACGTTGGCGCCCATGGTCGCGCAGTCGCTGCAGGAAAGGCAGGTGGGCGATCAGCTTCGTCTCGGTACGCAAGGCGCCCAGCAGATCTTGCGCCTCGATGAGGTGGAAGTTCATCCGGCCGATGCGGCGCTCGAGCTTGCCCATGAGGAGCCAGCTGCGCCGTGCGACCGCATGCGCCTCGGCGAGCATGCGGGCTTCGCGCAGGAAGGTCGAGTTGAATGCGATCTCCAGCGCGCGTTCGTTGATCTCCGGTGCAGTCCGGGGCGCGTGGGCATGGTGCAGGGGGCTGAGCATCACGATGAGCAGGTCGGAAGGGCGACCGTCCATGATGAGCGGGAACAACGCAGGATTGGCCGAATAGCCGCCGTCCCAATAGGGCTGGCCGTCGATCTCGATGGCATGGTGCAGTGTCGGCAGGCAGGCGGAGGCGAGCACCGCGTCCACCGAAATCTCGCGGGTGCGAAACACCCGCAACTGGCCGCTGTTTGCATGAGTCGCCGAGATGAACAGCTGCACCGGGGAGTCGCGCCTCAACCGATCGAAGTCGAATTGCAGCTGCAGCAGATTGCGCAAGGGATTCAGGTCGAGCGGATTGAGCTGATAGGGCGACAGGTAGCGCGTGAGGTGCACCATCGCACGCGCAGCCGGCGCCAGGCCGAGGGATTCGCCATCTCCCGTGGTGAACCACTCGAACGGAAGTTGAGTGCCGACCGTCGTCCACAAGCTGTGCAGCGCTTCGCGCGCGCCTTGCGCGCCGCCCTTCATCCAGCCATGGGCGACCGCGATGGCATTCAAAGCGCCCGCGCTGGTGCCGCTGATCGCCTGCACCGGATGCTCGCCATGCGCAAGCAGAACGTCGAGGACGCCCCAGGTGAAGGCGCCATGCGCACCTCCTCCCTGCAGGGCAAGGCTCAACGGTGCGCCGGACGAGCGGCGCGTGAGCAAGGACGGCAAGAGCACTGACACTCCCTCCATGACGATGGCAACCCGCACCCTGGGGCAGCCCGCGTGCCCGCTCGGGGCTCGATATGCGGCACGCGTTCAGGGACGTTGCGCAGAGGTTGTCGCGCAGTCGTCGGGGACGGACTGTGACGCGATCAGCATCTGTCCAGCATCCTCGATCCAGCCTGCCGCAGCCAGACGTTCGGCCTGGCTGTTGGGAGGCAGGCGCAGGGCGCGGAGGTGATGCACACCGCTGTCGCGCGAAGAATCGAGCGGCAGCGGCCCGATCACCGCACGCACCAGCTGGCGCGGCACGGGAGTTCCGTCGCTTCCGGCCGGCACCCGCTCCACCAACGCCAGCCAGGCGCTTGCGTGCGGTCCGAACGTGCGGGCGCTGCCGGCCAGCCGTTCAAGGTCGAGCGACAGGGCAAGGTATCCGTTCCACGCCAGTCCGGTTTGCACCTTCAGGCGCCATCCGGCAGGAGACGACAGGTGCCGGATCTGACGCAGCGACTCCTTCGCGCTCAAATTGCCTTCGACCCGGCGCCCTGCCTCGGGCAGGGCAGCTTGCGCGAGTGGGGCATCGTTGCCGCGCTCCGACGGCACGATCCAGTCAAGCACCAGTGCGTTGCGCGGCAGTGCCCTGTCATGGTCGGCCCCTTGCCAGCAGGTATCGCAATCGGCTGACGAGAAGCGTTCGACGACGACGTTGGGCATCGCGACCGGGCATTCCCGCGCCGCGGCGACCGCGCAGGACAGTGCGACGAGCGAGAACATGAGGCGGTGAATCGGCATGCGTCCCCTGACGATCTTCAGCAGGAACGGCAAGCCTACTGCGGTTGACTGTCACGCGGGTAGTTGCGCACGCTTTTGCACAGTGAAGCGACGAACGGAATCGCCAGCCGAGTGGTCTGCGCCACCCGTGGGTGCCCGCAGACCACTCGATGCGCGCCAAATAGAATTCGGCGATGAGCAGCCTCCCAACCGACCCGACTGACCTTCCGCCCCCCGGTGATCCGCTGCTGAGAAATCTCAATCCCGAGCAGCTCGCGGCCGTCACGCTGCCCGCCCAGCCCGCGTTGATTCTCGCTGGCGCAGGCTCGGGCAAGACGCGCGTCCTCACCACGCGCATTGCCTGGCTATTGCAGACGGACCAGGTTTCGCCCGGCTCCCTGCTCGCCGTCACCTTCACGAACAAGGCGGCCAAGGAGATGCTGACGCGCCTGGGCGCGATGCTTCCCATCTCCGTGCGCGGTATGTGGATCGGCACCTTCCACGGTCTATGCAATCGCTTCCTGCGTGCACACTGGAAGCTCTCCGGCCTGCCGCAGTCGTTCCAGATCCTCGACGCACAGGATACGGTGTCGGCCGTCAAGCGCGTGATCAAGGCGATGAGCCTCGACGAGGATCGCTACGTTCCCAAGCAGGTCTCGTGGTTCATTGCCGGCTGCAAGGAAGAGGGCCTGCGCCCGCGCGACGTCGACGTGCGCGACGAGCACACACGGAAGCAGGTGGAGATCTATCAGGCCTATGAGGAGCAGTGCCAGCGTGAGGGCGTGGTCGACTTTGCCGAACTGCTTCTGCGCACCTACGAGCTGATGCGCGACAACGAGCCGCTGCGCGAGCATTACCGTCGACGCTTTCATCATGTGCTGGTCGATGAGTTTCAGGACACCAACCGGCTTCAGTACGAATGGCTGAAGATGTTCGCGCCGCCGGGCGTGCCCGGTCGTGGCGTGATGGCGGTGGGAGATGACGACCAGAGCATCTATGCCTTCCGCGGCGCGCAGGTGGGCAACATGGCGCAGTTCGAGCGTGAGTATCACGTCGAGCAGGTGATCAAGCTGGAGCGCAATTACCGCTCGTTCGGCAACATTCTTGACGCCGCCAATGAGCTCATCGCGCACAACAGCAAGCGCCTGGGCAAGAACCTGCGCACTGATGCGGGTGCGGGCGAGCCGTTGCGGGTACACGAGGCCACGAGCGACTACGCCGAGGCGCAATGGCTGCTCGAGGAGGCACAGGCGCTGCATCGCGCGGGCATGCCGCGCAGCGAGATTGCGGTCCTGTATCGCAGCAATGCGCAGTCACGGGTGCTGGAGTCGGCACTGTTCAATGCCGGCATTCCGTATCGCGTGTATGGCGGCCTACGTTTCTTCGAGCGTGCGGAGGTCAAACACGCCCTGGCCTACCTGCGTCTCATCGAGAACCCCAACGACGACACCTCGTACCTGCGCGTCGTCAACTTCCCCGCGCGCGGCATCGGTGCGCGTACGCTGGAGCAACTGCAGGATGCGGCGCGGACGTCGGGACGCAGCCTCTACCAGAGTGCGGGCGCAGTGACCGGCAAGGGCGGCGCGAACCTGCAGGCGTTCAATAGCTTGATCGACGCGATGCGCGAGATCACGCACGGCATGACGCTGCGCGAGATCATGGGGCATGTGGTCAATGCCTCCGGCCTGATCGACTTCTACCGGGCCGAGAAGGACGGCCGGGAGCGGACCGAAAACCTGGAGGAGCTGGTCAATGCGGCGGAGGCCTTCGTGACGCAGGAGGGCTTCGGCAAGGATGTGGTGGCGTTGCCGATCGACGAGCAAGCGCCCGAAGCGGACCGTGTGGTCCCGGACGCCGACACCGGCGAGATCCAGTCTCCGCTGGCGGCCTTTCTCACCCACGCGGCACTCGAAGCGGGTGACAACCAGGCGCAGGGAGGGGCGGATGCGATCCAGTTGATGACCGTGCACTCCGCGAAGGGCCTGGAGTTCGATGCGGTCTTCATCACGGGACTGGAGGAAGGGCTGTTTCCGCACGAGAACGCGCAGTCCGACGTAGACGGGCTCGAGGAGGAGCGGCGCCTGATGTATGTGGCGATCACGCGCGCGCGCGAGCGGTTGTACCTGAGCTTCAGCGACACTCGAATGCTGCACGGGCAGACGCGCTATCACATCAGGAGTCGCTTCTTCGATGAACTGCCGGAGAGCGCGTTGAAGTGGCTCACGCCCAGGACGCCGGGCTTCGGCTCGGGCTTCGCCCGTGAGTTCCATAACGCATGGCAGCGCGGTTCGGGGCTCCGTCCGATGGCCGGCAACGGACGAGCGGCTCCGCCGCCTGTGGTGGCCACGTTGCAGCCGAAATCGTCGCACGGACTGAGACCCGGGCAGTCGGTGTTCCACAACAAGTTCGGCGAAGGCGTGATCGTCACGCTCGAAGGACAGGGCGATGACGCGCGCGCGCAGGTGAACTTTGGGCGACACGGGATGAAGTGGCTGCAGCTGAGTCTCGCGAAGTTGACCCCGGTGGGGTAGGGGACTCATCGTCTCGTCGCCTTCGACCCTTGCGAGAGATTCGTCGCGATTGCATACCGCTTCGCGCAGCCTTTTCAACGGGGCTGGCACGAGTTGCAGCGAGCGCCTCGTGGACCTCTGATTGGTGCCGCACCCCGCTGTAGCTGCATACCCTGCCCTCATGTTGCTACAGGGGTGGGACGACTTGAATCGGGAGACTTGCACGCATGCTGACGCACTTGCATATCAAGAACTTCAAAGCTTGGAGGGACACAGGGCCGATCCGCTGGCACCGCTGACGGTGATCTTTGGGGCAAATAGCGCGGGCAAGAGCAGCTTGGGGCATCTGCTGCTGACATTGCTGCTGACATTGCAGCAGACGG
>DASTGE010000647.1:0-2124 GCA_035719405.1 Burkholderiaceae bacterium | reverse complement strand
GTCCGGCCGGAGACGATGCGCTCCAGCACATCGACCAGATAGGCCTGCGGATCGAGTTCGTGGAGCTTGGCGGTATTGACCAAGGATGCAAGGATTGCCCAGCTCTCAGCGCCGCCCTCGCTGCCGCTGAACAATGAGTTGCGTCTGCCCATTGCAATGGGGCGCATGGAACGCTCGACCGTATTGGAATCGACCTCGACGCGGCCATCGCTGAGGAACAGCGTCAGTCCCTCCCAGTGATTGAGCACATAGTTGATGGCCTCTGTCAGCTTCGACTGGGAGAAGAGCTGGCTGATCATCTCGGTCAGTCGCGCTTTGAGCGCCTCCATCAGCGGTGTGGTTCTGGCACGGCGGGCGGCCAGCCGCTGCTCCGCACTGCTGCCGCGGATCTCTGCCTCGATGGCATAGATGGCCCGCAGGCGTTCGATTACCTCGTGCGCGAACGGCGAACTCGTCGTCTTGTACACCTCGACAAATTTGCGTCGCGCATGGGCGAGACAGAAAGCGAGTTGGATCGTGCCGACATGGCCGCGGGCGAGCGCCTTGTAGCCGGCATAGCCGTCCACCTGCAGAATCCCGGAGAAGCCCGCCAACTGTCCGGCGATCGCGTCGGTGCCGCGCCCGTCGGCAAACACATAGGCAACCGCCGGCGGCGCCGGCCCGCCCCAAGGGCGATCGTCCATCGCGTGCGCCCAGAACTGGCAGATCCGGGTGCGGCGTCGCCCAGGGTCGAGCACCGGCATCGGAGTCTCGTCGCAGAACATCCGCGGTGCTGCCTGAATCGTCCGCAGCTGGAGGTCATAGAGGCTTTTGAGCCACCAGGCCGCACGCTTCACCCAGCCCGCAAGCGTCGCCCGGTCGAGATGGACGCCCTGGCCGGCCAAAATCTGCACCTGCCGGTACAGCGGCAGATACCAGGCGAACTTCGAGACCACCACGTGGGTCACGAGTGCTGTCGACGCCATGCCGCTCTCAATCAGGCGCGGCAGCACTTTCGCCTGCACCACACCATCGGTGCAGTCGCGGCAGGCATATTTGGGACGGATCGTGCGCAGCACCCGCAGGATCGCCGGGATCACGTCCAGCACCTCGCTGACGTCCTCGCCGATCTTGTGAAGCTCGCCCCGGCAGCACGGGCACCCGGTCGTGTCCGGCTCCAGCACCTGCTCGCAGCGCGGCAGGTGTTTAGGCAGCGCACCAATGTTGCGGCGCGCCTTCTTGCGCGGCGCTTTGCCAGACGGCTTCGCCGCAGGCGCATCATCGTTAGCAGCCTCCGGCGGGGTGACGCCGGTCTCGAGATCGCCCAGCTCGAGCGCAAACTGCTCGGCGACCAGCACCGCAAGCCGCTCCGAGCGCCTCCCGAAGATCATGTCCTTGAGCGTCTGCATCGCCACGCGCAGCTTCTCGTTCTCGGCGTCGAGCGCGAGCACCATCTCGGTCAGAGCTGCGGTGTCGGTCGGGAGAGCTTCGGGGCGAATCGCCATGACCAGACGATACATCCGCGCACCCTATGCTCCAGCAAAATCCGCACCTCTCACCCCACAAGAGCCGGCTGCTTCACAAGCTTTGGTGAGACCCGCGTCCACTCGAGCCCGTCGAGCAGCATCGCGAGCTGAGTCACACTCAGATGGACCACGCCGTCGCGGATCGGCGGCCAGGTGAAGCGCCCCTGGTGCAGCCACTTCGTCACCAGCACCATGCCGCTGCCGTCCCAGGCCAGCAGCTTCACTCTATCCATGCGCTTGCTGCGGAACACGAAGACGTCGCCGCAATACGGGTTCGCGTGCAGCGCTTCGCTCACCAGCGCCGACAGCGTGTGCACCGACTTGCGAAAGTCGACCGGCTGCGTCGCCAGCACGACCTTGAGGTCGGCCCGTAGTGCGATCACCGGCCGCCTCTGAGCGCCGATAGCACCGTCGAGAGCGTCTTCAACTCCACTCCCGGCTCGACCCGGACGCGCGCCCCGCTCACCTCGATCTCGATCATTCCACCGGTTCTCGCCGGCAGAACCTTCTCCATCAGCCTCGTCTGCGCCGGCGCAGCACGGTCCGGCTCGCCAGTTGTCCCGCCACCGCTCTCCTCGACAATCCGGACCGGCACGAAGCTTGCCGCCTTGCTGCGCGC
>DASTGE010000646.1:0-3799 GCA_035719405.1 Burkholderiaceae bacterium | reverse complement strand
CGACGCGAGGACGCCGGGTACGTCCAACGGTTTGGTCCAGTATTCGTCGAAGCCTTCCCGCAATGCTCTGTCTATTTCCTCGGGCATCGCGTTGGCCGACAAGGCGATGCATCGAAGGCGTGCCCCGCGAGGATCGGCACGGAGACGGCGCAGCACTTCCCGCCCGTCGATGTCAGGCAGCTGCATGTCGACCAGCACTAGGTCGGGTTGGGTCTCCAGAGCCTTCGACACCCCGGTGGAACCGTCCGGCGCGGACTCCAGTGTCAGCCCCGGTTTCATCGACAGCACCTCGCTGACGATCATGATGTTGATCTGGTTGTCCTCGATGTAAAGGACGCGACCGCGAGATTCGCCGGAAGCACGCGGGCTGCCGGAATCCGGATGTGGGTTTTGCGGCAGCATGAGGAAATGCCGTGATGTTGCGTGCAGTCTAGCTGTCCGGCCGTCTGGCTTACAACCGAAACGTGAGGCCAAGGCGGCCGCTCGTGCGATATCAAGCAGATTCTTACAAGGTGGTCAATCCATCCGGGTATTGTTTGCTTCGTCTTCGTGGAGACTCCACAGTATCCCCTCGTGCGTCACAGGTGTCGGTTGCATGAGATCCTGGACCGCATGAGCCTCGTCCGCCTGTCCGTGCTCGATCAGTCCGCCGCTGTGACGGGGCGCGACGAAGATGCGTCCATCCGCGAGACGCTCGCGCTCGCGCGCCTGTGCGATGCCTGGGGTTATCACCGATTCTGGCTCAGCGAGCACCATGGACATCCGGCCATCGTCGGCACGGCGCCTGAAGTCCTGATGGCAGCCGTCGCGGTTCAGACTTCGCGCATGCGGGTCGGCAGCGCAGGGATCATGCTGCCGCACTATTCAACGCTCAAGGTCGCAGAGCAGTTCCGCGTGCTGGAGGCGCTGGCGCCGGGGCGGATCGATCTCGGGGTCGGGCGGGCACCGGGCTCCGACATGCGCACCGCACTCGCCCTCAACCCCAACGCCTACCATGCGGCCGAGCGGTTTCCGCAGCAGGTGCTTGAGCTGCAGGCGCTTCTCGCGGGCACGCCTATGCCACCCGATTCGCCCGGGCGAAGCATCAGTGCACATCCGCGGGGAGCGGGCATGCCCGAGCTGTGGATGCTGGGCAGCTCCGACTACGGAGCGCAACTCGCCGCGCATTTGGGCTGGCCCTATGCCTTCGCCTGGTTCTTCTCGGATGGGCAGGGCGCCGATACGGCAATGAAGCTCTATCGTCGCCTCTTCCAGCCCAGTGAGCGGCTCGCACGACCTCACGCGACGATATGCGTTTTCGCGCTCGCGGCGGACACCGAAGAGGCTGCCTGGCACGCTTTTGCCAGTCGGGAGCGCTGGCGGCTTGACCGTCAACGCGGACACCTGGGGCCGCTGCTGTCCCCCGAGGAGGCGCTCGCGCACACCCCCGATGCGAGCGAGCGCGAGCAGCTCGAGCAGATGCGGCGGGTGGCGGCGGTGGGAACGGCCGGGCAGGTGGCTGAGAAACTTCATGCGCTTGCCGACAGATTCGAACTCGACGAGCTGGTGATCGTCACATGGGCGCATGATCCTGCCGTGCGGTCCCGCTCCTATGAGTTGCTGGCAAGGCAGTTCGAACTGGGAACACGCTGAACAGCTCCGGTTAGAGCGCTGAAAGGGATGCCTTTCGCCGGCATCGTATGCTTTCGCACTTCGCGCGATAACCGCCCCCCAACGCCCTGAAGGTGGATGTGCGGAACCGCACCCATCCGTCCCGACCGATGCAGCGCCTCTCGCTATTGTTCCCATCTGCCTTGTTTCCATCTGCCCGATCCCGCTTCGAAGAGCATGCCGCATGGCGCAGTGAGACGCTCGCGCTGGCGGCCAGCGTGTTCTTTGCGTTGTTCTGCAACCTGCCACTGTGGCGCGCGCTGCTTGCCGGCCGGCAGGCAGATTCGCCCTCCACCTGGGGTTACGCGGCAGCGCTGTTCGTCGCGCTGGTCGCGCTGCAGTTCGTGCTGCTCGCGCTGGTCGTCACCCGAAGGACGGCGAAGCCGCTGCTGACGCTGCTTCTGGCGACCACTGCCGCCGCGGCTTACTACATGCACAAGTACGGCGTGTTTTTCGACTCGACCATGGTCCGGAACGTCCTGCGTACGGATGTCGCGGAGGCCCGGGAGCTGGTCGATGTCGGCCTCATCGTGCAGCTGATGCTTGGGGCGCTGCTGCCCTCGCTGCTGCTATGGCGGTTGCCGGTGCGAAGCCAACCTGTGCTGGGGGCGTTCGTGCGTCGCATCGGCGTGATCGTTCTCGGCGTTGCCGTGGCCATCGGCGCGCTGCTCCTGGTGTTCCAGGACATCTCGTCCAAGATCCGAAACGAACGCCAGGTGCGCTTCCTGGTCACGCCGGCCAACTACGTGTGGTCGATGTTCGACGTGCTGCTTGCAGACACGCGCGGCGCGCAGCGCCCGCGCGAGGTGGTCGGCGCCGACGCGACACTGGGTCCCCGATGGGACGGCCGCGGCCGGCCGGCGCTTCTGGTCATCGTCGTCGGCGAGACCGTACGCGCGATGAACTGGGGCTTGAACGGCTATGCTCGTCAAACCACCCCGCAGCTCGCGCGTCGCGACGACGTCATCAACTTCCCCGACGTGACCAGTTGCGGCACGAACACCGAGTCCTCGTTGCCGTGCTTGTTCTCCCCCTGGGGACGCAAGCACTATGACGAGGGGCGCATCCGCAATGCCGAGTCGTTGTTGAACGTGTTCCGGCATGCCGGCATCGACGTACTATGGCGAGACAACCAGTCGGGTTGCAAGGGCGTGTGCACGGGCATCGAGCAGCAGACGCTCAGCAAGTCGGGGGACCGGCAGCTGTGCGACGGCGAGCGCTGTCTCGACGAGATCCTGTTGCGCGGCCTGCCCGAATGGCTGGCGGCCCAGCAGGGGCCGCAGGTGCTGGTGCTGCACCAACTCGGCAACCACGGCCCGGCCTACTACAAGCGCTATCCCCCGGCCTTCCGGCGCTTCACCCCCTCCTGCGACAGCGCGGACCTGCAGCAGTGCTCGCGCGAGCAGATCGTCAACGCCTACGACAACGCGATTCTTTACACCGACCATCTGCTCGGGCAGCTGATCGGGTTGCTGCAATCTCACGCCGAGACGCTGGACAGCGCCGTAATCTACGTGTCCGACCATGGCGAGTCGCTCGGCGAAAGCGGGTTGTTCCTGCACGGCGTTCCGTATCCCATCGCTCCCAGCGAGCAGACCAGGGTGCCGATGATCATGTGGTTCTCCTCCGGCTTCGCGCCGTCCTTCGGGCTGGACCTGGCCTGCCTGCACGGGCAGGCGGCGCAACACTGGAGTCACGACAACCTTTTCCACACCGCGCTCGGACTGCTCGACGTGCGGACGGCGGTCCACGATCCATCGATGGACTTGTCCGCCTCGTGTCGTCACTGAAGCAATCCACGCCACAACGGCGACTGCCACCTCCGCTCGATGCCCAACCTGCTCCCACCCCCCCTCAATCCGCCTTCCGACACCGACGCGCTGCTGCGCGTGCGCGGGTATTCAGTGCTCGATGCAGAGGGGTTCGGCCGGCTTGCGGGCGTTCAACGCGACGAGCTCGAGGCCCTGCGGCCGTTCTGGAACGACCTCCCGCCTGACGCCTACCTGCGTGACGGTGGCCGCTATCGCAGGCGCCGTCATTCGTGCTTTGTGGTCGACGGCGGGCAGGTGGTGCAAGTGCCGCATCGCGCGCACTGGCAACCGGTCGAATACAACGCGCTGCATGGCGGAATCGAGCGTTGGTTCGAGCC
>DASTGE010000645.1:0-3110 GCA_035719405.1 Burkholderiaceae bacterium | reverse complement strand
AGGGCGATTTCTTCAAGCGCGACGGCGTGAAGACCAGTTTTTCGACGGGCGGCGACGGCGCCGAGGGCAAGTTCAGCGCGGGGACCTTGCGCAACCAGGCCACCGGCGCGAGCGGGCAGGGAACGCTGTTGACGATGCGCTTCAGGGCTCTGGCGGCCGGCGCCGGTCAAGTACGGATCAGCGGGGCGCAGCCGATTGCGCTGGATGCACCGGCGGTACAGCCCTCGCTTCCTGCTCCGTGGACGCTGCAGGTACGCTGAAGGAGCAGTGATGCGACGCGCACGCGGATTCTCGCTCATCGAGCTGCTGGTGGTGTTGGCTGTGCTCGGCCTTTTGGCGAGCCTGGCAATGCCGGCGGCCGAAGTCACTCTTCAGCGCGAGAAAGAGCGCGAACTCAAACGCGCATTGTGGGAGATTCGCGATGCGATCGACGCCTACAAGCGGGCGGCGGATGCAGGTTCGATCGCAGCGGCTTCCGATTCCGGCTATCCGCCGACTCTGGCGTCCCTCGTGCAAAGCGTGCCCGATGCCAAATCGGCCGGCGGTCGGCTTTTCTTCCTGAGACGCATTCCGCGTGATCCGTTCGCCGACAGCCGGCTTCCTGCCGATCAGACCTGGCGGCTGCGGAGCTACGCCTCCGAATCCGACAACCCACAGCCAGGGGCCGATGTGTACGACGTCAGTTCCTCGAGCGATGCCACGGCGCTCAACGGCACTTGGCTGAGGGAGTGGTAGCAATGCGAAAGAGCGGTTTCACAGTCATCGAGCTGCTGGTCGTGCTGGCCTGCATCGGCCTGTTGCTCGCCCTCGCAGCGCCGCGCTACGTCGGGCATCTGGACGCGGCGCGAGACACCGCGTTGAAGCACGATTTGCACGCTATGCGCGACGCGATCGATAAGTTCTACGCCGATCAAGGCCGTTATCCGGCGCAGCTGCAGGAGCTTGTCACTCGGCACTATCTGCGTGCGCTGCCGGCGGATCCGATCACGCAGCGCAGCGATACCTGGATCACGCTGCCTCCAAGCGGACAGGGCAATTCCGGCGTGTTCGACGTGCGCAGCGGCGCGACCGGCCATGCGCAAGACGGGAGTGCGTATGCGAGCTGGTGAGCGCGGCTTCACGTTCGTCGTCGTGCTGGTGCTGCTCGCACTGACGGCACTCGGCGTGAGTCTGGCGGGCCCTATATGGTATGAACAGATGCGACGCGAGCATGAGCGTGAGCTGTTGCGCATCGGCACCATGTACGCAAAGGCGTTGCGTGACTATCACGACGCAAATCCTGGAAGCGACAAGCAGTACCCGCAGCAACTGGAGCAGTTGTTGACCGACACCCGCTTTGTCGGCATGCGGCGCCATTTGCGCAAGCTTTACCCCGACCCGCTTTCTCCCGCGCGACCGTGGGGTTTGATGCGTGACCCGCAAGGCGGAATCGTTGGGGTCTATAGCCAGAGCTTTGCCGCACCCATCGCGACGCGACCGATCGACACCGGTGTTGTGCGACTGCCCCCTGGGCAGCATTACTCCGATTGGAAGTTCATGGGGCGGACTGCGCAACCTGAAAACTGAGGAAACCCACGATGATAAGCATTCATGTCATAAGCAAAATGGCAATCGGCCTGACGCTTGCGGGCGTGTTTACACCGCTGCTCGCGCAATCCGCCTACTTCGTCGAGACAAACAAGACCGTCTCCTCACTCGGCGCACAAGGGACGATGTTCTATGTTCGTTTCGCCGAGTCCGTGGGGCAGAACTGCCAGAACGGTGTTCTCTATGTGGCGTCGGATCACAAAGGGATCTACACGCAACTGCTTGCTGCGAAGTTGACCGGCCGGACTCTCAGCCGCGTGGACTACAGTCAAGTCGGCGCGAACGGAACGTTGTGCAATCTCGAGCTCGTGGAGATTTTGAATTGAGCGATTGGGCCGAGACCGTTTCCCGGCCTTCCCCGCCCATGCACGGACTCATCATTCCCGTGAAAGCATCTCATCACCACCTCTCGCACGGCTTCACGCTTCTTGAGCTGCTGGTCGTCATTCTCATCATCGGCCTGCTGACCGGCATCGTCGCACCACGCTTCCTGAACCAGATCTCCCGCTCGGAAGTGACCGCCGCCCGGGCCCAGATCGACGCGTTCGACAAGGCGCTGCAAGCCTTCCGGATTGACGTCGGGCGCTACCCGACCGCTGGAGAGAGCCTGCAGGCGCTGACCGCGGCTCCTTCCGGCGAGCCACGTTGGCGCGGTCCCTATCTGAAGGACGCCGCGCCGATGGACCCTTGGGGCAGCCCTTATCAATATCGATTTCCGAGTAGTCGCGGTAAGGACTTTGACATCATCAGCTATGGGCATGACCGATCGCCGGGCGGCAGTGGCGATGACGCCGATGTCATGAATTGACGATGAGATCATGCAATACCGCGTGCGATTGTTCGACTCATCGGCAGCGGCGATTCGGGAGCAGCTGATTGTCGCGCCGTCGAAAGAGGCGGCGAGCCAAGGCTTCGAGGCAAGCGGCCTGGTCGTGCTGTCGGTTCAGGTGGCGGCAAGGCCCCGTTGGGCACCCGTGCTTGATCACGCAGCGTCACTCGACGTGCCCTGGTGGTGCAAAGAGCTGCGTACGCTGCTGGCCGCCGGCATGACGGTGGTCGAGGCGCTCGAGACGCTGAACGAGGAGGCAGTCGGCAGCGCGCGCGCCAGGGTGCATGCGACGGTGGTCGGTTGTTTGCGCGAAGGGCAACCTTTATCGGCCGCGATGCAGGCCGCGGCAGTCTTTCCCGGCGTGCTCGTGGCAGGCGTCAAGGCGAGCGAACGTACCAGCGCGCTTGTCGACGCATTGGACGACTACCTGCGCTATCACGAAATGCTGGATCGCCTGCGCAAGCAAATCGTCAGTGCGGCGATCTATCCGGCTGTTGTCGTTGCGCTCGGCGGCATGATCACGCTGTTCCTCCTTCTGTTCGTGATTCCGCGCTTTTCGGGCATGTATGCCGATCTGCGCGGGCCGGTCAGCTGGACGACGGCTTGGTTGGTGACCACCAGCCGATTGCTCAACGCACACTGGAATGTGGTTGCCGGCGGTTTCGCCTCCGTCCTCGCGCTGTTGATCGGGGCA
>DASTGE010000644.1:0-2621 GCA_035719405.1 Burkholderiaceae bacterium | reverse complement strand
CGTCAACTTTCCGTGGATCCTCCTCGACCGGGCTTTGGGCACGCTGGCCTACGTCACACGACGCGCGCACGCGCGGCGCGACCGGGTGACGCTCGAGGCGGCGCAGATCCAGGCGCTGCTGTCAGAGTTTGGCGTGGCGAGCACCGTATGGCCGGAGCAGGACCGCAAGACGTGCGAGCGTGCATTTGCAGCCATACGTCGCCACAGGCTGACCGACGCACAGCGCGGACAGCTGAAGGAGGCGGTGCGGCTGCAGATCGTGCGAGCGGCAGGGCAGGCACTCGAAGAATTCCGGGCGTTGAATTGATTGAACGTCGGTGCCCGAATCACAGCTCTTTGCAGCTATGAATACTTGATACAGTTGCTTGCTTCGCGGCGCGGGTGTTGTTGACTTGCAATTTCAAGATAATAGAATCAACTTTTGCAAGGAAAGCCAGCTTGCCTTTTGCGGCAAGTCTTTCCGATCCAGGGAGAAAAATCAAATGGAACGTCGTCTCGAAGCCAGCTACGGACAGCCGCAGGGTCATTTCTTCTTGCCCGAAAGATCGCCTTAGCGGTTGCGTGCGCGCCTGAGCGCACCAAGCCCTCGTCAGCTACCCCTCCCATCCGGCTCCATCCGGGAGTTTGCGTGCACGCGTCCGTCCGCCTTTCGCATGGAAGGCGTGGCGTGCATTGGCAACTCCGTCCCGACTGCGAGCCTGCAATCACGTGGCGGTCCGGCTGCGAAGGCAATGCGCATTCCAATCTCCCGAAACCAACACCAATTCGAAGCAGGGAAGCTGAATGACCCAGAAGATACCCCAACGCATCCACCTGACCGAAACAACCTTGCACGAGGGCGAGCATGCGCCCGATGTGAACTTCCTTTCCTCGGAGCGCTTGGAAATCGCGGTGTCGCTGGCCGAGTTATTGACCGGCGATGATTGTCTCGACGTGGGCTGCCCCGCTGCCTGCCGCCACGAATTCGATTCCATTCGCGAAATATCGCGTTCGGTCCGGAATATTCATCTCGTGGCGTTGGTTCGCATGTCGGAGAGAGACATCGACGCCGCTTATGCCGCGCTGCGCGACAATCGCAGGCGAAGAATTGCGTTGCTTTGCCCGGCCTCCGACGGCTATCGCGACTTCCGCCTCGGCTTGTCGGAGGACGAGGTGATCGCCAAGGCGACCGAGAGCGTGCGCTATGCAAAGCGCTTCTTCGAGTATGTCGAGGTCGTTCTCGAAGATGCGACACGGGCGCGGCTGGAATTCCTTCTGCGGCTGGCGCATCGACTGGTGGCCGAAGGCGTGACCTGCCTGTGCCTGCCCGACACCATTGG
This sequence comes from Burkholderiaceae bacterium, assembly GCA_035719405.1. Classification (GTDB taxonomy): domain Bacteria; phylum Pseudomonadota; class Gammaproteobacteria; order Burkholderiales; family Burkholderiaceae_C; genus CAMLIZ01. Next base: position 1,302 of record DASTGE010000644.1, on the reverse strand, counting down.
CTGCGCGCTGCCCGCAGAGTATGGGGCGCTTTTCGCGGCGGTTCGGACGCAATTGCCCAACATCTCGAACCTCGAATACCTCCATGCCCGTTGCCACGACGATCTCGGGCTGGCGCTGGCCAATTCGCTGGCCGCCCTCGACGGCGGCGCCAACATGGTGGCTGCCGCGATCAATGGCATCGGCGAGCGCGCGGGCAGCACGAGCACCGAGGAACTGCTGATGGTGTTCCGCACGAAGCCCGACGCCTTCCCGAACGCAAACACACCCCGGTACCAATACGACCGCATCTTCGCCTGCAGTCGTCTGGTTGAGCGGCACTCGGGGATGAAGCTGCAGCCGCACAAGGCGATCGTGGGGAACAACTGCTACCGTCATCAGTCGAGCGTTCACCAGGAGGAACTGCTGAAGAACGAATCGCTGTGCCAGGCGTTCGGGCCCGAAGTGATCGGAGCCCCGCAGGAGCGCATCGTCATCGGCAAGCACTCCGGCGTCACCGGCATGCGTCACAGGCTGCGCTCGCTGGGCTTTTCGGCTGACGCGCGGCAGGCCGCACAGGTACTCGACGCGATCAAGCGCCGTCTCGCGCGGGTCAAGACCCTGAGCGATGAGCAGATCGGGGAGATCGCCGCGTCGTTGCTGGCGGCGAAGGTGTAGAAAGCACCGCGGTATTGCTCCTCTGCCGCCTGCCGGGTTGCGCAGCCCCGAAGGGAGGCGGCCGCTGCTTGCGGCGGCCGCGGGCGAACATACTTCCGCTGACGCTGCGCACTATTGCCACCTCTCATGCTCGGGATCGGGAGTCATCAAGAACAAGGTGTTGTTGAAGCCGCTGCCCGGTTCAGGGATCTTTGAAAACAGAAGCTCCTCATCACTGTCCACGGCATCGCTCTTCACCATCGAGTATTTCGCGGTTCGACTGCTGGAAACCGAGGTCCCCTTGCGCTGATAGACCTCCGGCTCTCGAGTCTCAGGGAGGGTCTGCATGGAGTCATAAAGCTGCTTCATTGGAACCTTTTTATACAAGCGTTTCCAATGCGCGAGGTCGACGGTGTCGCGCTCCAGGTTGTAGCCGACGATCAACGCCGCATGCTCGTTCCTTCCGTCAAAGTGGCTGCTTGGGCGTCCGGTCTCGCGGTCGACAGGAAAAACCGTCGCAACAGGATTTCCGTCTGCGATGCTTTTCGTGACGATGCTCCGGAAATCGTCGAGGTCACTGGGTTTATAGGACTGTCCTCTATATCCCATGTCCTCGGCAATCTGGAGGAGCATGTCTGCCTGTAACACCTCTCCCTGTACGGATCCGT
>DASTGE010000643.1:0-3146 GCA_035719405.1 Burkholderiaceae bacterium | reverse complement strand
AGCGCAATGCTGGTCACGACGGCGCAATCGGCGTCGATGGTGTTCACGGCGTCCAGCCTACCGCCCAAGCCCACCTCGAGGATCACGAGATCGAGCGGCCGCTGGGCGAGTGCGCGCATGATGACAAGCGTCGTGAACTCGAAATAGGTGAGCGTGGCGCCCTCGCGGGCAGCCTCCACCGCCTCGAAATGCGGCAACAGTTCACCGGCATCGACACTGCGCCCGTTGACCCGGCACCGTTCCTCGAAGTGCACCAGGTGGGGCTTGATGTACAGCCCTACATGATAGCCCGCTTGCAATGCGATGGACTCCAGCATCGCGCAGGTCGATCCCTTGCCGTTGGTGCCGGCGACGGTGATGACTGGGGCATCAAATCGGATGCCCAGACGCTCGCGAACTGCGTTCACGCGGTCGAGCGTCATGTCGATCGGCTTCGAATGGAGGCGCTCGCAGTGCGCGAGCCAGTCATCCAGGGTGCTCGGCGCGTGCGACGCGACCGTCATGCGACGGCGTCGGCGCTCTGCCGCTGCAGCATCGCGAGGCTGCGCGCGATGGTTGAACGCAGTTCGCGGCGATCGACGATCATGTCGAGCGCGCCTTTCTGCAGCAGGAACTCGCTGCGCTGGAAGCCTTCAGGCAGCTTCTCGCGCACCGTGTTCTCGATCACGCGGGGACCGGCGAATCCGATCAGCGCCTTAGGCTCGCCGATGACGATGTCGCCGACGAACGCGAAGCTGGCGGATACGCCGCCCATCGTCGGATCGGTGAGAACGCTGACGTATGGCAGCCTCGCCTTGGCCAGGCCGGTCAGCACGGCGTTGGTCTTGGCCATCTGCATCAGGCTCAGCAGGCCTTCCTGCATGCGCGCGCCACCTGTCGCCGTAAAGCACACGAAGGGCACCTTCTGCTCGATCGCGGTCTGCACGCCTCGCACGAAGCGCTCGCCGACCACCGAGCCCATCGAGCCACCCATGAAGTCGAACTCGAAGCACGCGACCACGACGGAGACGCTCATCACCGATCCACCGAGGACGACAAGTGCATCGGTCTCGCCGGTGGATTCCAGTGCGTCCTTCAGGCGCTCGGGATACTTGCGGCTGTCCTTGAACTTCAGCGCATCGACCGGGATGACCTCCTGCCCGATCTCGTAGCGGCCCTCGGCATCGAGAAAGAAATCCAGCCGGGCTCGTGCGCTGATCCGATGATGATGGGCACACTTGGGGCATACGTTCAGGTTCTGCTCGAGGTCGGTCTTGTACAACACCGCCTCGCAGGAAGGGCATTTGATCCAAAGGCCCTCGGGCACCGAGCGACGCTCGCTCGGGTCGGTCTGCTGGATCTTGGGTGGAAGAAGTTTTTCGAGCCAGCTCATGCGGGATGACTTTCCTTCAGGCTGTCCAGCGCCGCGCGGATGTCGGCGATGAACGACTTGGCAGCAAACGCGACATTGTCGCGCGTTTGGGATTCGAGAATCTGCACCAGCCGCGAACCGATGACGACGGCGTCGGCCACTCGCGCCACGGCCTGCGCGGACGAGGCGTCGCGAATGCCGAAGCCGACGCCGACCGGCACCTTGACGTGCGCCTTGATGCGCGGGACCGCTTCGGCGACGGCCGAGGTGTCGAGGTGGCCCGCACCCGTGACGCCCTTGAGCGAGACGTAGTAGACGTACCCGCTGGCGATGCGGCCGACATGCCGGATACGCTCTTCGGTGGAGGTGGGTGCGAGCAGGAAGATGGGATCCAGCCCCGCGGACTTCAAGCGCTCGGCGAAGCCTTCACACTCTTCGGGCGGGTAGTCGACCACCAGCACGCCATCCACTCCGGCCGCAGATGCGTCGCGGATAAAGGCGCCCTCTCCATGGCGCTGGTCGTAGCGCTCGATCGGATTGGCGTAGCCCATAAGGACGACGGGCGTGCGCGCGTCGAGCGCACGAAAGGCTTTCACGTAGCCGAGCACCTGCGGCAGGCCGATATGCATGGCCAGGGCGCGTTCGGAAGCCTTCTGGATCACGGGTCCGTCGGCCATGGGATCGGAGAACGGAACGCCGAGTTCGATGATGTCGGCGCCGCCTTCGGCGAGACCGCGCATGACATCGACAGTCGCCTCCGGGTAAGGATCTCCTGCGGTGAAGTAGGGGATCAGCGCTTTGCGGCCGTCCGCCCGCAGGCGCTTCATGGTTTGGGCAATGCGGCTCATTGCTGCGCCCTCCCCTTCGTCAACTCGGCCACCGTCGCGATGTCCTTGTCGCCGCGGCCCGAGAGATTGACAAGCAGGTGCTGGTCGGGCCGCATGGTGCGCGCAAGCTTCATCGCATAGGCCACCGCATGGCTGGATTCGAGCGCCGGGATGATGCCCTCGGCGCGGCAGAGGTAGTGGAACGTGTCCAGCGCTTCGTCGTCGGTGATACCGACGTACTCGGCGCGTCCGGTGTCTTTCAGGTAAGCGTGCTCGGGGCCGACGCCGGGATAGTCGAGGCCGGCGGACACCGAGTGAGTCTCGAGGATCTGGCCGTTCTCATCCTGAAGAAGGTAGGTGCGGTTGCCATGCAATACGCCAGGGGAACCTGCAGAGAGCGAGGCCGCATGCCGGCCGCTTTCAAGCCCGAGGCCCGCGGCCTCCACGCCGATCAGCCGAACGCCTTCCTGCTCGATGTATGGGTAAAAAATGCCCATTGCATTGCTGCCGCCGCCCACGCAGGCAATGACGGCATCGGGCTGCCGTCCGATCAGCCCGGGCATCTGGGTCAGGCATTCATCGCCGATGACACGCTGGAAGTCGCGCACCATTGTCGGATAGGGATGCGGGCCGGCCACGGTGCCGATGATGTAGAAGGTGTTCTCGACGTTGGTGACCCAGTCGCGCAGCGCTTCGTTGAGCGCGTCCTTCAGGGTCTTGCTGCCGGACTCCACCGGCACCACGGTTGCGCCGAGCAGGTTCATCCGGTAGACGTTCGGCGATTGGCGCCTCACGTCTTCGCTGCCCATGTACACGACGCACTCGAGTCCATAACGTGCGCAGATGGTGGCAGTCGCCACGCCGTGCTGGCCTGCCCCGGTTTCAGCGATCACGCGAGGCTTGCCCATGCGGCGCGCCAGCAAGGCCTGACCTATCGTGTTGTTGACCTAGTGCGCCCCGGTGTGATT
>DASTGE010000642.1:0-2269 GCA_035719405.1 Burkholderiaceae bacterium | reverse complement strand
GAACGCGGCGCCCGTCCCGCATCGCCCCTGCCGGCTCAATCTTGATGTCAACGTTGTAATCACGGAGCAGTCCGGGCAGGGGGAACATCGGAGCGCGAACGTTACGAGCGGCATCCTCGCTTTTGAGGAAATAAGCCACTGCGGGTGGCCCTCCGCGCCTGCCCAGCGTCCCGTCCGCCGCAACGCCGCGGTCGATCATGGCCTTTGCGCTCACCACGGTCCTGGCTGCAAGCAGCATCGACGGGCGCAGGTGATGGTCTGAGAACGGGCGCGAGCTGGAGGAATTGAGGTACGGCGACAGCCTGGATCGACCGCAGCTGTTTTCGCACAAGTCCGGATCGAAACCGAGGGCAAGCGCCCCCGTCACCGAGTTGCATTGCACCGCGTACGGAATGGTCCACGCGAGCGCCAACGCCTGCACCTCGGCCCCGAAATATCGTTCGATACGCCGCCGCAAGTCATCGAACTCGCCGGGCGTGAGGACGGCGCGAACCGGAAGGCGCACATGCAACACCTGGCTCGACTTCAGTCGTCGCCGCACCGCGTAGTACTCGCCGACCTCCACAGAAAAAGGGTCCGCCTCATTGACGACCAGGCCGATATCCGAGGAGGTCAGATGGCCCGGCTTGCGCGCCTGCACCGACTGTCCCATGTCCATCCGGACTGAAGCGGGTTGAGCTTGCACGATGATCTGCGAGCCGCCGCCGACCAGACAAAGCAGCAAGAGCGTGAAATGTCGGAATGCAGATTCAATTTTCGCCATGCAAAATGATTTGAAAACCCTCACAATGGGCAGCATGCGAAAAAAAGAGAGCACGACTCCGACGATCCAGGTACTGGAGCGGACGTTTGCGCTGCTCGATGTACTTGCTGCGCACCAGGATCCGGTCTCACTGAAGGAGATCAGCGACCGCACCGGCCTACATCCTTCGACCGCGCACCGGATTCTCAATGACCTTGCCACAGGCCGTCTGGTGGATCGGCCGGAAGCAGGGACATACCGCCTCGGGATGCGCCTGCTCGAACTCGGCAATCTGGTAAAAGCCCGTCTGGACGTGCGCGATGCCGCGCTCGGGCCCATGCGCGAGCTTCACAAGCTGACGCACCAGCCCGTGAACCTCTCCGTGCGTCAGGGTGACGAGATCGTCTACATCGAGCGGACTTATAGCGAGCGCTCCGGTATGCAGGTGGTGCGTGCAGTGGGTGGACGGGCCCCGCTCCACCTCACCTCGGTGGGCAAGCTGTTCCTCGCCCACGACGACCCTCAACGGGTTCGAGCTTATGCAGCGCGAACGGGACTTGCGGGACACACGCGGAACAGCATCACCGAAGTGCCGCGGCTGGAACGTGAGCTGGCGACTGTTCGTCAGAGCGCTGTCGCACGCGACGACGAGGAGCTCGAACTCGGTGTTCGCTGCATGGCAGCCGGCATCTTCGACGACCAGGGCAAGCTGGTCGCCGGCCTGTCGATCTCCGCACCCGCAGACCGACTCGAGGAATCCTGGCTGGAGCGGGTGAAGGCGACGGCCGCCCAGATCTCGTCTGCGCTCGGCCATCGGACCGGCACCAGCTGAAAACCATCACACCCCACCCCTCCTGTGGGCGCGGAGCGTGGACGACGGCGAAGCAGCTCTACGATGTCAGCTTGGGTGCAGACGTCGGAGAGGGAGAAGTCGCAGCGGGAATCGGCGCGACCGGCAACGAGTGCCCTTCAGTCAGCCATTTGCGGATGCGCTCGGCGTCTCCGATCCGCGAATACTTTCCGGCGGAATCGAGCAGCACCATGATCAGCTTGCGGCCCGCGAGTTGCGCCTGCATCACCAAGCAGCGACCGGCCTCGGAGATGTAGCCCGTTTTCTGCAGGCCGATGTCCCAGTGGTCGCTGCGCACCAGGCCGTTGGTGTTGTGGAACTGGAGCTGCCGCCTGCCCACCGCGACCACATGTTCGGGCGAGGTGGAAAGCTCACGGATCAGCTCATGCTGATGTGCCGCCTTGACCAGCAGCGCAAGGTCGTGGGCGCTCGACTGATTGAGACTGGACAAGCCCGTCGGCTCGACGTAGCGGGTGTCGTTCATCCCCAACGTCTGCGCCTTCCGATTCATTGCCGTGATGAAGGCGTCGAGTCCTCCCGGATAGTTCCGGCCGAGCGCGTGAGCGGCACGGTTCTCGGAAGCCATGAGCGCAAGGTGCAACATTTCGCCCCGGCTCAGCTGCGTGCCGACCCTCAAGCGCGAGCTGCTGTGCTTCTCGGTGTCAACGTCGTCGTCG
>DASTGE010000641.1:0-5342 GCA_035719405.1 Burkholderiaceae bacterium | reverse complement strand
GCGCCGGCTCCAGCGCAATTCCAGGGTGGCGCGCCTGAAGTGCAGGCAGCAGGCCCTGCGCGCCCCAGCGCCTGCAGGCAGCTTCTGCGCGACGCAGGTAGCCCTCTGCGGCGGTCGGCAGGCCACCCGCTGCGTGGAAGCTCGCGGCAAGTTCGCTCGCGATGAGCTCGATCTGATGGTTGCCGTGCTTGCGCGCGGCCAGCAGAGCTTCCTCGTAAGCCGTGGCAGCCTCGAGATTGCGTCCTTCCAGGCGCGCCCACTCCGCTCGCAGGACCGCGTAGCGCGACTGCTGATTTGCCGGACAAGCCCGTGCCCAGACCTCGAAGAGCGGCAGCTTCTCCAGGAACTCACGCCGCGTCACTGCCTGCTCGCCCGCGTCGGCCTCTTCGAACAATGCAGCCCGGGCAAGAAGGTGAAACAGATGATGTGAACTGAGGAATGGACGGGTTTCGTTAACGTCGATCAATGAGGCGGCCTGCTGCGCCTCGATCAACGCCTGCTGCGGTTCGCCGGCGAGAAACTTCACCATCTGCCGGACCACCCGCCACACGAGGGGACCGGAGCGGGTGCCGCGCCGCTTCAGGGCTTCGACCAGCTCGGCTTCCGAGAACTGATCGTCCTCCAGGGAATTGAGCGCGGAGGTCAGTCCCTGCAGGCAGCGCGCGGCTTGCATCACCAGGCGCACGGTCCAGCGCAGTATTGCCAGCTGCGGCCGCTGTACGAATGCCTCAGGCCGACGACCCAGTGTCACCACCCGCTGCAGCGACTCGCCCTGTTCCAGCGCCAGGATCAAGTCGAACCACATGCAGTTCGCCGCCATCCAGATGTCGCCGTGCTCCAACGCCTCGCCCACGGCGCGCTCCATCAGAACCCGGCAGGCTGAGAAGGGCTCGAACCAATGGCGCACGAACGCGGCGTGGTGCATCAGGAGCCGGTGCCGCAGCCGGCTGCCCGACCATTGTTCGTCGAGTCGCAGGGCCAACGAGGCGAACTCCGCTGCGCGCGAAAGTGTCTGCGTCCGGGACGCGTGCAAATCGCCCAGCAACTCATACCCGAAACTGGATTCGCAGGTATGGCCGTGGATCAGCGACAGCTCCACCGATCGCGTGCCCAGTGCTGGCCACAGGTGAGGGTGTGCGATAAACAGCGGAAACACCGCGTCGTTGAGCAGCGCCATCACTGCAACGACCTCCGGGTCGTCGCACCTTGGCAATTCCAGCAGTGCGTCCAGCGGGCGGCCCGCAATGCGCTCGTGCAGGCGGACATCGAGCGAGCGCAGCGCTGCCTCGACTCCCGCTCCATCCTCCGGCAGGGCAAGCCCCATGGAGCGCAACGCTTCGAGTGCGACCGATGCCCCCTGGATCGGCTGCCCCGAGCCCACGAGCACGCCCATCCTGATGCGGTAGGCGCGTGCGCGGTCAATGATCGAAGCGGCATGCTCAAGCATCACGTCCAGCAGGGCGTGCACTTCCTCGAGGGCGCCGGTCAGGAACGCCGACTCGGCGAGCTCGGCGTGCAGCGAGAAGCACTCGTCGTAACACGACGACCAGGCGTCTGGCGGAAGCAGTTCCCTGGCGTGGGTGAAGTAACGGTGAGCCGCCAGCGCGTCCACCGCTGCCTTCGCCTTCGCGCCGGCCTTGCTGTTGAGTTGGCGCAGGAATATCAGATCTGCCTGATCGTGGATCAGGGCCGCCCCGTCATTGAGCGCGCCGACGACATCGAACAGGCGTTCCTCGAGTTCATGAGGGTCCAGGCTCTTTACCAGCAGGCGGCCCATATGCAAGCGCATGCGTGCACGCTCGTGAGGCTCGATGAGCGAGTAGGCCGTTTCCTGCACCCTGTCGTGCACGAAGCGATAGCCGTCGCCGACCCGCACCGCCAGCCCGGCGTCCACGGCGGGGGCCATCGCGGCTTCGGCTTGCTCATGCGACAGGCTGAGTCCGCGTTCGAGCAGGCTGGAAGCGAACGTGCTGCCGAAGCATGCTGCGTGTTTCAGCGCGCGCAACGCACGGGGTGGCAGGCGCTGAAGCTTCGTCAGCAGAAGCTCGATGACGTTCTGAGTGCAGCCCTTGGCGGCGATCGCGTCGCTGTCCCAGGTCCAGTGCCGGGTTGCGTTGTCGAAGCGCAGCAAGCCCTCTTCCGCCATCTCCAGCAGGAGTTGCGTCGCGAACAGAGGGTTGCCACCGGTGTGCCGGCCGATCGTTGCCGCCAGCGGTGCCGCCTCCAGAAGGTCGACTTTCAAGGACTCAGCGACGAGCGCACGCAGCGCGTCCTGATTCAGTGACGGCACGGAGATGGAGGTCACCCGCCCGGCGAGCTGCTCATCGCTTGCCAGCGTTCGCACAGGGTGGGTGTCTTCAAGTTCCCGATGCGCGCCGATCAGCAGCAGCGCGCCGATGGCGGGCGAGTCGAGCAACCGGCGCAGCAAATCGAGGCTTGCGGGCTCCGCCCATTGAAGGTCATCGATGAACAGCACCAGGGGCCTGTCGGCCCTCACGAAGGCGGCAACGAACTGGTGGAACACCATGTGGAAGCGCAACTCGGCCTCCGGGGGCGGCAAAGAAAGCGCCGCGGGCTGTTGTCCGATCACCTGCTCGAGCGCAGGCACGAGCTGGATCATCAACTGCGCGTTGTGTCCCAGTGCCTGCAGCAGACGTTCGCGCCATCGCTGCACCCCGGCCTCACTCTCGCCGAGCACAGCCTTTAGCAGATCGGTGAAGGCCTGCACGAAGGCCGCGTACGGGACCTCGCGCCGATGAGGGTCGAACTTGCCGGCCGCAAACAGGCCCTGCTCTGCGGTCACCACGGGCCGCAGCATCTGGGCCAGCGACGACTTGCCGCTCCCCGCCTCGCCGCTGATCAGCACCAGCTCGCTGCGTGCCGAGCCTCGCACTCGATGAAACGCCGCTTGCAGCGTCGCACTTTCGCGGTCGCGCCCGTAAAGCTTTCGGCTCAACTGCAGTCGCTTGCGGGCATCATGCGCACCCACCACAAATGATTCCGCGTCGTGGTCGCTTCCGCGAAGGCACCGGTCGAGGTCGTACAGCAGTGCAGCCGCGCTCTGGTAGCGGTCGTCCGGGCTCTTGGCCAGCAGGCGCATCGCGAGATCGCTCACCCCTCGGGGCATGGACGCAAGCTCGATTGGAGACCTCGGTACGCGTGCAAGGTGGCAGTGGATCCACTCCAGAGCATCGCCCGCGCTGAACGGCAACCGACCGGTGAGCAGGTGGTAGGTCAGCACACCAAGCGCGTAGAGGTCGGCCCGATGATCGACCGGGTGCTGCAGGCGGCCAGTCTGCTCGGGTGCAAGATAGGCTGCGACGGCCGGGTCATTCCATTGTGGTTTGTGCACGCCGTCAGCGGCCGCGACGTGCAAGTCGACGAGCAGGGTCCGGCGGGCCTGTTGATCCAACAGCAGATTTGCCGGCCGCAGGTCGCGATGGACGACGCCGGCGTCATGCAGGCCTGCGAGTGTCGACGCCAGCGTCTGGGCGATATGCAGCGCGTCGCGCCAGGGCAGTGAGGTGGGCGCATCCGGCCAGCGGGAGAATGTCACTCCGCGATGCGGCTGAAGCACCATCAGCGCGCCTTCAGAAGGCTGCTCGATCCGCTCGGACGGCGCGGCCAGCCCAGGTACTGCCAGAGAACGCATCAGTTCGTGTTCCCTGGCGAACGCCTCGCCGGAAGCGGGCCATGCGAGCTTCAGCAGGACACGCTCACCCTCACCCTCACCCTCGTTCGCAGTGCGCGCACTGACGACCAGCGACCCAGTGCTTTGTGTCAGCAGGGTGACATCGTCATAGCCGAGCCGGAACAGAGGAAAGGGCAGCGTCCGATTGGCTGCGCCCGGTGATTGGTAGCCCTCGATATCTACCCCCGCTTTGAGCTGCCGCGAAGGCGCAGGGAGAAAGTGTACGCGGCGGCGATCCTGGTTTTCCAGCGCGGCCGGTTGGGGTCTTCGCGCATCGCAGTAGAAATTGGCGCGAGCACAATGGAATCTCATGGCCCTGCGTGTCGGCCTTGACACGCATCAGTCGAAGGCCAGTCCGAGGAGAAGATGTCAGGCGTCGTGCGCACGTATCTGTGCCTGCTCAAGGGCCTGCTGGTGGGTCTGGCTTTCCTGATGGTGGCGATGGTGTTCACCAACCTTGTGCTGCGCTATGTGTTCGCCTCCGGCCTTTCTGCGGCAGAGGAGATTTCGCGCTGGGCCCTCGTATGGCTAGGCTTCGTCGGTGCCACCGTTGCGTTGGCCGAGAAACGCCACATCGCGATCTCAGCGCTCGTGGACGCACTGCCCTGGCCTTCGGCACGCCTGATCATGGTGCTGGCTCAACTGGCCTGCCTTGGCGTCAGCGGCGTCTTTCTCGTGGGCTCGTGGCGTCAGGTCACGCTGAACATGAATGTCGCGGGCGCAGTCACCGGCTGGCCTACCGGCCTCACGCTTTACGCCGCCGGCCTTTTCTTCGCTGCGCATGCGGTGTGCATCATCGGCTTTCAGCTCGTGGAGTTGCTGCGCGCCGATCGTCCATGCAGAGGTCAGGACTGACCATGGCAATGGCGATCTTCCTCGTCGCGATCGTGGTCACGCTCGCGATGGGAATGCCGATCGCGTTCTCGCTGCTGGTCGCCGGTATTGCGTTGATGGCGTGGCAGGGCGTCTTCGACCCTCAGATCCTGGCGCTGACCGTGATCCACGGCAATGACAACTACGCGCTGCTGGCGATTCCCTTCTTCGTACTGGCCGGCGAGATCATGAACGCGGGCGGCCTATCCCGTCGCATCGTCGACGTGGCCGTCCGGATCGTGGGCCATGTGCATGGCGGGATGGGCTACGTCTGCATTGCCGTCGGCGTCGTGCTGGCCACCCTGTCGGGCTCCGCCGTCGCCGACGCGGCTGCAATGGCCGCGTTCCTGCTGCCGATGATGAAGGATGAGGGCTACGACCACTCGCGCTCGGCCGGGCTTGTCGCCACGTCCGGGTTGATTGGGCCGATCATCCCGCCAAGCCTCCCGTTGCTCTTCTATGGCGTCATGTCGAACACCTCGGTGTCCAAGCTGTTCCTGGCGGGCGTGTTTCCCGGTTTGCTGATGGCATTGGCGCTTGCGGTGACTTGGGCGTGGGTTGTCCGTGCGGATTCGCGGCCCCCGCGCCCGCGCATGCCCCTCGCCGCGACGCTGCAAAGTTTGCGGGCCGCGGTGTGGGCGCTCGGGCTGCCGTTCATCATCGTCCTGGGTCTCAAGTTCGGCGTCGTCACGCCGACGGAGGCGGCCGTCGCCTCGGCCGTCTACAGCGCCTTCGTGGCAATCGTCGTCTATCGCGAACTGCCGCTGTCGAAGCTGGG
>DASTGE010000640.1:0-3048 GCA_035719405.1 Burkholderiaceae bacterium | reverse complement strand
TTGCCGCCCAATGCCACCACCGGAACGTAGCAGCCCTACGACGTTCTGACGTATTGGGTGGAAGAGGGGATCGCACCCACGCGTGGCGCGGGGCCTCGCAGGCAGTCCGGGATCAGTAGTAGACTTCGCCGTTTTTCCACTCGGGCTGGCGCCATGGTGCAAGAGTCGCCGGGCACACGCTTCACTGGTTCCACCCTCATCCGCTTGCTCACTCAACTGACCGGCCCCTTGATCGGCGAGTCGAAGCAAGCCTTTTCAGAGCGATTGAGCCAGTGGGTGACCTGGACTGACGCCATCGAACTGTCGGCGACGCTGCAAGGGCGCCCGACGCGCACACCCGCCGCCCCCGCTCCTGCGAAGCCATTCGAGCAAGGCGACGAGGCGCGCGAACTGGAACGTGAGCTCGACGCCTTGCGCAACGCCTTCGCCAAATCAATCGCCGAAGACTGCGCGCCCAGGCTCGGGAAGCAAGGCGCGAATGCGCCCGTGCCCGCAAAAGCCGCTCCCTTTGTGGACATGCCCCTGGATTTCGCGCCATACCGCCGCCGCTGCCTTTCCAGGCAACAGGCCATGGAGGCCGGCATCAGTGCCCTGCGCAGTCGCCTGCGTACTGCGCTTTCGCAAAGATCGCCCCACATGGCCCGGCTCGCCGCGCTCGACGAAGTCATGGACAACACCCTTGGGCCGCGCGAACACGCCCTGCTCGCCGCCGTACCCAAGTTCCTCGAAAAGCACTTCGAACGCCTGCGCAAGACGCGCGACGAGCTGCCCGCAGAGGACACGCCCTCGCCGGACGAGCCCTGGCTGGACCTGTTCTGCAAGGACATGCACGCCGCGTTGCTCGCCGAACTCGACGTTCGATTGCAACCCCTGGAAGGGCTGCTCGAAGCACTTCGCAAGACCCCACGAGAACCCTCATGAACAGATCCCTTCGTCACGCAGCCTTCCTTCTCGGCCTGATCGCCGTGTGCTGGGTCGGCGTCGGGTATGTCCGCCAAAGTCCCCTGGCGCTCGCGGTCCTGGTGCTCATCGGCGCGTTCTATCTGCTGGGCGCGCGGGAGCTTCATCGCTTCAATCAGGCGACATCGAGCCTGTCGAAAGCCGTCGCCGATACCTCGGATCCGCCGGCCAGCCTGGTCGAGTGGCTCGGGGGCATCCCCTCATCCCTGCGCAACGCCGTGCGCCTGCGGGTCGAGGGCGAGCACGTCGCCTTGCCGGGGCCGGCGATGACACCGTACCTGGTCGGCTTCCTGGTGCTGCTGGGAATGCTCGGCACCTTCCTGGGGATGGTCGCGACCCTCGCGGGCACGGGGATGGCGCTTGAAAGCGCGGTGGATCTGCAGGCGATCCGCGCGTCACTCGCCGCTCCGGTCAAGGGATTGGGACTTGCGTTCGGCACTTCGGTCGCAGGGGTCGCGGCCTCTGCTGCGCTCGGGCTGATGTCGGCCTTGAGCCGGAGCGAACGATTGCAGGCATCGCAACTGCTCGACGCAAAGATCGCGACGACCTTGCGTGCCTTTTCCGCTGCGCATCAGCGCGACGAGTCGTTCAAGCTTCTGCAGTTGCAGGCGCAGGCGATGCCTCGGCTCATCGAACACCTGCAAGCCATGATGACGGGCATGGAACGTCAGAGCGAGACATTGAGCGCTCAGCTCAAGGCCGGCCAGGACGACTTCCACAGCCGTACCGAACGCGTGTTCACCGATCTCGCACGCTCGGTCGATCGGTCCCTGCGCGACAGCCTCCTCGAAAGCGCGGGCGCGGCCGGCGCGACGATCAAGCCTGTCGTCGAAGCGACAATGGCTGCGATCGCGCGCGAAACGTCCGGGCTGCACGAGGGGATTGCGAAGACAGTGCAGTGCCAGCTCGAAGGAACGTCGAGCCGCTTCGAGGCCACGACCACAGCGGTTGCAGACATCTGGAAGGCCGCCCTCGCGCGGCAAGGCCAAAGGGATGCCGATCTTCTCGGCGACCTGCGCCAGTCGCTCGACAAATTCGCAGAGACCTTCGAGCAGCGGTCGGCCACGCTGGTGGATACGGTAAGCCAGGCCAACAACGCGTTGCACGGCGAGATGGCCTCCACCATGTCGGGCATGGCGCGCGAGACGGCATCGTTGCAGCAGCGCATGGCCGACTCGGTGACGATGCAACTCGACGGCCTTTCGACGCGGTTCGACGGCGCCGTCACACGGGTGTCCGACACATGGGGCGAGGCGCTTGCGCATCATCAGCATATCAGCGAGGCCGTGTCGAACGAACTGCATCAAGCGTTGACGATGGCGGCTGCAAGCTTCGAACAGCGGTCCGAATCGTTGGTCCAGCGGTTGGACGAGGCGCATGTCGAATTGCAAAGGCGGCTTGCGTCCGCCGATGAGCGACGGCTCGACAACTTGACGCAAGCCCTGGCCTCGATGGCCGAATCGCTCCGCCTCGAATGGCAGCAGGCAGGTGCGCAGACATTGGGCCAGCAACAGGCGATCTGCCAGACGCTGGAGCGAACGGCCCTCGACGTCACGGAGCACGCTCAGGCGTCTGCAAGGAGCACGATCGCCGAGGTCGGCCGGCTGTTGGAAGCCGCCGCCGAAGCACCACGCGCGGCCGCCGAAGTGATTGCGGAAGTGCGACAGAAGCTGGCCGACAGCGTCGCGCGCGACAACGCCGCGCTGGAGGAACACGCCCGCCTCATGCAGACATTGCAGACGTTGCTCGATGTGCTGGCTGGTGCTTCCGGCGAGCAACGCGCCGCTGTCGAGGCTTTCGTCGAATCGTCATCGGCCCTGCTGGAACGTGCCGGTGCCCGCTTCGGCGAAACGGTCGACGCGCAAACGGAGAAGATGTCCGGCATCGCGGCGCAGGTCGTCAGCAGCACGGTCGAGGCGGCGAGCCTTGGCGAAGCCTTCGGCCTGGCGGTGCAACTGTTCAGCCAATCCAATGAGAAGCTTGTCGCTCATCTTCAGCGCATCGAAGCGGCGCTGAACAAGTCGATCACGCGCAGCGACGAGCAACTGGGCTATTACGTCGCGCAGGCCAGGGAGATCATCGACCTGA
>DASTGE010000639.1:0-9878 GCA_035719405.1 Burkholderiaceae bacterium | reverse complement strand
ATTGCAATTCGGCAATCTCCTGGTCGCCGAGTGTGATCTGCATGCGCTCGAAGCGAGACCGTGACGGAATCTCCTCGCGCCTGCGCACGGGAAGCTCCGGCGCCGGGGGCAAGGCGGCGAGCCGGCCCGCCCAATAATCCTCGGCGCGCTGGTGCGTCGCACTCTGCCTCGCTTCCCGACGAGCACGCACGAAGTCTTCGAAACGCATCTCCGGGCTTGCCGCGATCGAATCGGGATCACGATACGCGGCCGCGAGATCGGCAAAGAAGATGCGGATCGACTGTCCGTCCAGTGCGACGAGGCGGACCCGCAGATGCACATAAAAGCCGTTGTCGCAGCGATCGACGGAACACGCGAATTGCGGGCCTTGGTCGATCGGCGGAAGCATGCTTTCCACCTCGCGCTCGCGTTCACGCAATCGCAGTTGAATTCCATCCGCATCGAGGTGGGTTGCGTCGAACACCGGCACATGGATGCGCTCCGGCGGCTCGCACACCTGCTGCAGGCCTTCGGGCAGGATGCGCAAACGCAATGAAGCGTGCTTGCGCGCTAGGGCGCGCAAGGCCAGACCCAGGCGCGGCACGTCAAGCCTCGGTGTGAAATAGCAGCGGTACAGACACGCCGGTGTGCTGAGGGGTAGCTCGCCCTGCTCGCCGACCCAGTAGGCCTGCTGTATCTCGGTCAATGCGAAGCCGCTGTCGCCGGACCGCCCCAAGACAATTGCGCAGCTCCCCCGGCCGTCAACACGCAACGGCTGCATTGGCGAGGCATTCATCAGACCGCCCCTTCCATCACGCCACGGGCCTGGCCGGCCTCGTGCTCCACGCCGTTGTCCAGCGCCTCGAGCCTGCCGGCGAGTAGTTCCACGCTCGAGTAGTGCTCGAACAGATCGCTGACGGTGAACTCCTGCCGATACTCCTGCTGCAGGATGCGGATGAACTCCATCAGGATGATCGAGTCCGCACCGAAGTTGAAGAACGATTGCGTGGTGTCAATGTCCGCAGGTGTGCAGCTGAGCAGGTCCGAAAGGATCTGCACCAGCTTGTCGGAGATCGAGACATCGCGCAGCGGGCACGCAGCGGGCTGCGGCATCGGCGGTACCTCCTCGATCGGGATCGGGACCATTTCGCGGTGGGGCGCCGGCTCGCAGCGCGCTTGCTCGCGCGGCCTGAACCAATGGCGTTCCGGCTCGAAGGCGTAGGGTGGCAGCCGGACAGGCAGAAGGCTGTGACCCGCGAAGAGTTTGTCCCATTGCACATCGACGCCCTGCATGAAGGCCTGGCCCAGGCAGGCCAGGAACGCGGCCCAGCCGCCCGTCGCGGCCCGTTGCACAGGCACCCACCGGGTCGCGGTCGCGCCCGGGCCTTTGCGACCGAATTCGCAGAGCACGTCCTGAGAGCCGATCTCGATGGCAATGTCGACCGATTCGAGCGCAAGCGTGTGCAGAGCGTCGAGGAAGCGCACCGGCTGCCGCAACTGTGTCGCGAGGTATTGCGCGGTCAATGGCCGGTCTTCGGGCCAGCGCTGGCCAGTCACGCTGGAAATGACGGGAATCGTCGGGGCGCGCAGTTCGTGCCTGAACGCCGCCCGGCGCAATGGCTCGACTGCGGGCTCGACAGACGCCGTGTGGTACGCGCGTGCGACCCGCAGGACTCGATGGGCGACGCCGTGGTCCGCAAGGTGGAGGCAGAAATGCGCAACCGCCTCTGGCGCACCCGCCACGACACAGGACGAGTGCGAGTTCACCACAGCAAGCTCGACTGCGGCACCTGATGACGCGATGGCTTGTCTCGCACGCGCTTCGTCGGTGAACACAGCGACCATTGCACCGGATCCGCAATGATCCTCGCTCAACTTGCCACGGATCGCGACCAGCTGGAGCGCAGTCTCCAGCGACATGGCACCGGTGATCACCCACGCCGGGTATTCGCCGAGGCTGTGGCCCAGCACGACATGCGGCTGGATGCCGAAGGCCATGCATGCGTGTGCCAGGGCGTATTGCAGCGCCAGCTGTACCGGCTGTGCGATGCTCGGACGCGAGAGGTCGGCCGCGTTCTCGTAGAGCACGGCGTTCAGGTCAATACCGAGAATGCGCTGAAGCAGCACACCGCAGCTCTGCATCGCTTCGTGAAATGCCGGCAGCTGCTCTTGCAGCTCACGTGCCGCACCTGCGAGCGGGATGCCCTGGCCCGAAAAGAGGAAGGCCACGCGAGGCGCCTTCGAAGCCGGGGCGAGATCAGCCACCTCGCCACGTACCAGGGCCGCAAGCCGCGCCGCCAGTTCGCCTGGATGGCTCGCGGGCGCCGAGAAGCGGACGGCCTGCGCATCTCGACGGCAGGTGCTCGTGTACGCGATGCGAGGCCACTGGCCCGCATCTGCCTGGGCCATGTGCGAGGCGTAGCGGGCGGCCAGTCGTTGCAGTGCCGGTATGGTGCGCGCACTGAGGCTGAAGGGCAGGGTGTCGGGAAGTGGGGCATCGGCGGCCGGCGATTGCACATCGCCCACCACCACGCATGCATTCGACCCCGCGAAGCCGAAGGCACTCACGATCGCGCGCCGGGTGCTTTTGCGGTTGCGCTGCCATGTGGACGCCTCGCTCGGCACCGACAGCGAATCGCCCAGTTCGATCAGCGGGTTCAGGCGGTCGAAGTGGATCTGCGGCGGGATGATTCCCTGCTCGATCGCGAGCAGCGTCTTGATGAGCCCGGCCATTCCGGCCGCGGCTTCGAGGTGGCCGATGTTGGCCTTGACCGAGCCGATACGGCATTCGCGCGCAACCCCGCCGAGCACGCGACGCAGTGCGGCGCATTCGATCGGGTCGCCGAGCGACGTGCCCGTGCCGTGCGCCTCGACATAGCCGACATCCGCGGAGTCGACCTTGGCTGCAGCGAGTGCCACGCGAAGCAGGCGCTCCTGTGCGTTGCCGTTGGGCGCGGTCAATCCGTTGCTGCGACCGTTCTGGTTGACCGCGCTGCCCATGATCGCGCCATAGATGCGGTCGCCATCGCTCACTGCATCGGCATAGCGCTTCAGGACCACGATGCCGCAGCCTTCGCCTCGCGTATATCCGTCGGCACGCGCATCGAAGGTCTTGCATGCGCCGTCAGGCGACAGCATGCCTGCCTTGCGCAAGGCGATGTCCCAGTCTTCAGCGATGAGCAGATTCACTGCACCCGCGATGGCCAGATCCGACTCGCCCTCACGCAAGCTGCGGCAGGCCAGATGCACTGCGGTGAGCGCCGAAGAGCATGCCGTGTCCACGACGAAGCTGGGACCGGCGAGGTCGTATTGGTAAGCAATGCGGTTGGCAATGACCGCGAGCACCGAACCCTGTGCGCTGTACGAATCGAGCGCGCCTTCGCTGAGTTGCAGCGAGCCGTAATCGAAGCCGGAGGAGCCGAAGAATACGCCGGTCGCCGAGCCGGCGAGGGACGACGGCCTGATTCCCGCATCTTCCAATGCCTGCCATGACACCTCCAGCGCAATGCGCTGTTGAGGATCGAGACAGGCGGCCTCGCGGCGCGTGATCGAAAAGAATTCATTGTCGAAGGTGGCGGTGTCGCCGAGGAAGCGGCCCAGGCGCTCGCTTCCGTCACGCAAGGTGCAGCGCGATGTGCCGCTGCGGCCTTCCATGAGCAATTGCCAGAAGGCGTCGACGTCGGGTGCGCCGGGGAAGCGGCATGCCATGCCGACGACCACCACGGTGTCGTCTGCGAGCGCCGCCTGCGCTGGAACAGACGGCATGTCTGGACGCCGGCCGATGCCTGCCGCGACATAGCCAGCCAACTTGTCGATGCTGGGATAGTCGTAAACCGCCGTGGGAGGAACTTCGACGCGATATCGCTTGGACAGCTCCTGCGCCAGAGTCGTGGCTTCGAGCGAGCCGAGGCCGTATTCGGCGATGGGGCGCGAGGCATCGATGGCCGACGCCGGCAATGTGGACAGGGTCGAGACGCGCTGCATGAGATGGGCGCGAATGTCCGCGATGTCGGTGCCGGCCGCGGCCGCGCATTCAGCAGCTTGCGTGGTGTGGCGATCCCAGCGGGCCACCACTTGCAGGGCGTCGTCAAGCCAGGCCGCCCGCGTGCGGCTGCGCTGGATCTTGCCGCTCGAGGTCTTGAATGACGTGCCCGGTGCGGTCAGCACGATCGATTCGATCGGAAGGTCCCATACCGTCGCGATCTCCCGGCGGATCACTGCGAACAGCTCCTCCTGCGGCCAGCGATTGGCGTGGCGCACCAGTTCCTGGACGACGGCGATGCGCTCCTCGCCATCGCGCTCCACGGAGAAGACCGCACAGCAGCTGGGCTTGAAGGCCGGGTGCGCCGTTTCGATCCTCCACTCCGCGTCCTGCGGGTAGTAGTTCTCGCCGCGCACGATGATCAAATCCTTGATCCGCCCCGTGGTGAACACCTCGCCCCGACTCATGAAACCAAGGTCGCCGGTGCGCATGTAAGTGCGCTGCTGTGTATCGCCAGCAATGGTCGCGCCGAAAGTGAGTTCGCTCTGCTCGGGGCGGTTCCAATAGCCCTGAGCGACGCTGTCGCTGTGGACCCAGATCTCGCCCACCCGGTCAGGCTCGGCCTCGGCGAGCGTCTCGGGGTTCACGATCTTCACGAGGGTGCCGATGGCAGGCGTGCCGCAGCCGATCGCGACGGTCGCCTCCTCGGTGTCAGTTGCCTCGGCTACCAGGCCCCGCGCGAGCGCGCCGGTCGACAGGCGCAGTCGCAGGATGAGTTGATCCCAGTCCTGCCCGGTCACCTGGCATGTCGCTTCAGCGAGCCCGAAGCCCGAGGTGAGCGTTGTCGCACGAAGGCCGCAGGAGGCGAACTTGCGATGGAAGCGGTCCAGCGTCTCGGCGCGGATCGGCTCCGCGGCATTGAGCGCCATCTTCCATGACGACAGATCCAGGGCGTCCCGATCGGCGTCGGAGATCTTCGCGACGCAGTGCTCGTAAATGAAGTTGGGCCCCATGCTGTGCGTGGCCCGATGCGTTGAAATCGCCTGCAGCCAGCGCAGTGGATCCTGAATGACCGAAGCGGGCGACAACAGATAGCCGGGGATGGCGCGCCAGATCGGATAGAGCACGCCGTACAGCAGGCCGAGGTCGTGGAAGTGCGGCAGCCACGACACGACACGGCTTGCATCGTCGTGGCCCCAGCCGTGATCCCAGCACGAGACGTTGTGCAGCAGGTTGCCTTGCGTGAGCATCACGCCCTTGGGAGACGCCGTCGAGCCGGAGGTGTATTGCAGCATCGCTAGCTGATGCGGCGCAGGCTCGACGATCCGATCGGCGCTCGAATCGTTTATCGCCGACTCGAAGCCCACCCAGCGGACGTTGCGCAATTCGTGGTCATCCGCGAAGAACTCCGGTCCCTTCTCGACGCTCTTGCCGAGACCGAGCACGAGCGAAGGCTCGCAGTCGCCGAGGATGGACTTGATGCGCGTCACCCGCTTGCTCGAACCGATGAGTGGCGCAGGAGGCACAGGAACTGCCACGACCCCGGACATCAGGCAGGCAAAAAAGGCTTCGGTGAACTCGAGTCCCGGAGGAAACATCAGGACGGCACGCTGCCCGGCGAACCCGTTGTCCAGCAGCCATGCCGCCAGGCGCCGACTGCGTGCCGCAATCTCCCCCATCGTCGTGCAACGGTCCGGTGCATCGCCGTCCTGGATATGGGCATATGGGACGTCATGCTTGTTCCCGGCATGATGGAGGAACGCATGGACCAGGGTCTCGTACTGCATCGGTCATCTCCGCTGAAGATCGTTCAATCAAAGAGGCGCAGGGGTCTCTTTCGTCGATGCATTAATTTATGCGTAGATCTGCATTTGTGCATTCCTCTCAATTAGGGAAGAAAATCACTGTTAGGGATGCGAGATCCGCTTTTTCCCGGGTTTGTGCCCGCGGGGAGAGGGGAGCCCCCTAATATTTACAGTTCGACTTCAAAACGTTTGAAGAAATCGGCTGGCTGCGAGCAAGAACTTCGAAGACATCGAACATAGGGGGTCGAGTCACAGGAATTCGGGATTGGTTGTCGGGGGCATCCGGGGACACTTCTGGACAATTTCAAGAAATCCATCAATCCGGGTGCCGCGCATTGCTGCGTTGATGTCGCAAATCATTAATGCGAGGTTCATGGCGCCGACTTGTTCAGGCTGTCTTCAGCTTTTCCTTTCTGTTTAGTCGATGACGCATTGGGCCCGGAAGCAGTGGATGGGATTTGAGGCTTTGAAGGAGTCGTGCTGTGGACGTGACATGCAGGAACTTCCGTACGTCGGAATTCGCCAACCTCGTCGAGATGGCACGGTATCGGGCCTCGCATCATCCGGATCGAAAGGCCTTCGTGTTCCTGCGCAACGGCGAGGTCGAGCAATCGGTGCTCACCTTCGGCGAACTGGACCGGCGGGCGCGCTCGCTGGCGGTGCGGCTTCACGAGCGCTTCGAGCCGGGCGAGCGCATCGTGCTCATGCATTCGCAGGGCCACGAGTTCGTCGTCGCGTTCTTCGCCTGCATCTATGCCGGCCTGGTCGCGGTTCCCGTGACGCCGCCGTCATGCTCGACCGGCGTTTCGCGTCTGGCGCGGATCGCTGACGATGCCGGGGCCGCGGGTGTGTGCCTGGGGCGCGAAGGCTTCGATGGGGCTGCACTCACGCAGTCCGGTGCACACCGGCGGCTGGAGTGCGTGGTGACGAGCGAAGACGCAGGCGAGCGTGAGGCCGAATGGATCGCGCCGAACATCGACCCCGGGAATCTGGCATTGCTTCAATACACGCCAGGGGCATCAAGAGGCGTGATGGCCAGCCATGCAAACCTGTTGCACAACCAGAGCCTCATCCAGCATGCATTCGGACATTCGCCCGGCACCATCGGCGTCTCGTGGCTGCCGCTTCACCATGACATGGGACTCATCGGCCATGTATTGCAGCCGGTCTATGTCGGCTGCACCTCGGTGCTGCTGTCGTCCGCCGCGTTCCTCGCCAAGCCTGTGCGCTGGCTCGAGGCCATTTCCAGGTACCGTGCAACAACGAGTGGTGGGCCAAATTTTGCCTACGACATCGCGTTGCGCCGCGTGCGCGCCGGACAGCTCATCGACCTCGACCTCAGCCGATGGTCGGTCGCCTACAACGGATCGGAGCCGGTGCACGCCGAGACGCTCGCCGGCTTTGCGAACAAGTTCGCCGTCTGCGGATTCCGGCCGGAGGCCTTTGTTGCCTGTTATGGGCTCGCGGACGCGACGCTGTTGGTGTCCAGTTCATTGCGAGGCCGCTTGCCGGAGGTCCAGATGCTGGATCTCGACAAGCTGCGGCGCAATCGCGTTCATGAAGCGACTGCCGCAACGCGCAGCGTTCGTGCGGTGGTCAGTTGCGGGCCGGTGATCGATCAGGATCTTCTGATCGTCGAGCCGGGCGGCTGCACGCGCTGCTTGCCGGGCGAGGTCGGCGAGATCTGGCTGCGCGGGCCGAGCGTGGCGAAGGGATACTGGAACCAGCCGCAGACCACGCAGGCTGCCTTCGGCGCCCGACTGGCCGGCGGCGAAGGGCCGTTCCTGCGCACGGGGGATCTGGGCTTTCTGCTCGATGGAGAGCTGTATGTCACAGGCAAGCTCTCTGACCTCATTGAGATCGGCGGACGCAAGCACCACCCGCACGACATCGAGAAGACCGTACGCGAAAGCCACCCCTTGCTCGATACGGGCGCCAGCGTCGCCGTGTGCCTCAAAGGACAACGGGGCCAGCGCAGGCGGCTCATCATCATGCAGGAAGTGGCACGCGACCAACTGGTGCGGTTGCCTCGCGACGAGATCCTGTCGTCGGCGCGCGGCGCGGTGCTGAAGGCCAACGGATTGAAGCTCGAGGACATCATGTTCCTCGCGCAGGGCAGCCTGCCGCGCACCGCGAGCGGGCTGATCAGGCGCGAAGCGTGTCCCTCAGTGTGCGTGGACGCGTCGCGCCCCGGTCGAACGGTATACCGCTGATCGCCCTTCCGCGCGCCGCGAGAAGCGGGCCGCGCCCCTTCAATCCGGCCGCGTCCGCCTGCAGAAGATCAACGCCCTGAAGATGGTTCATGCGACTCGCCATCCTCGATCCTGAGTTGTTTGAGATCGACTTGGAGGCGCTTCATCAGCGCAGTCGTTGGATGGTTGATGAGTTGATTACGCGCACGCTTGGTCGCCACTCCCTGTTCGCTTCCTTGTACTTGTGCGCGTTCCTCATTCTGTCTCTTTCCATAGTCCGTTAATTGAATGTGTGCGTTGTTGCCCTGTCCAACAACGGAAACATATGGACGCAGGCGCTCGACCAGGTGCTCGCCTCGGCCACTATCGTCTACATACATTGCAGCGTCTTCTACGCTTTGGATGGTTCCTGATGGCAACTGCGCTGCTTCGAGCAGGAGGCCAAAGTCGCGGTCGTTCAGCGGCTCGAGCGCCGGTGGTCCACTTTGCTGCGTTGCAGTCACACGCGTACCTCCGATGCTGGGAAGATCATCGCCGCGAGCAATATCTTGTGCCTGACCGACGTCTGGATGCTGCTGCCATACCACCCCTCCCGTTGACGAGTCCCCTGGACTGTTGCGAGCGAACGTTCCTGCACTGTCGCCGGCAGGCCAATTTCCCAGTCCTTCGAAAAAGCTGGGCGACGGCCCATACGTTTGCATTCCCTGCAGATGCGGGCCTGCTGATCTGGACGACCTGTCGGCTCCAGGTTCATCAAGTTCGTTATAAAAATCCTCGAAAAGGATGGATTCCGGTTCGATCGCCTGCGCCTCGCGGGAATGGGGCGCCCCGTTAGAATTCCCGGCTTTCGTGCGGGCGCGCGCCCACTTTACCATCGGTAGTCCAGATTCGCTCCATTCATTATGGATCCTTCCAGCAAATCCCTTTAGCCAGTTTAGCTCGGTATCAGTCATGCCTCTGACTATTGACGTACTTTCGTTAACGGTTCCATCCTTTACTGAAAATATATAGCCAAGGTTCCCGGGAAGGCCTGCCCTTTCGCTCACTTTGCGGCCACTCAGTTCGCCTTTCTCATAGTCAGGAAGAAGTTTCAAAAGCATTGATCTTTGCTCGGGCACGGTCAATTTACTTCGATCAGATCCGGCTATTTGCGACGACTTCGACCTTGTTTTGTATGCCATGTATGCTTTGTTGTTCTTGTAGCCGGAAGCGATGACTCTATTGTGAGCGCTTTTAGCATAGGCTTTCAGCCGCTCCTGTCCTTCGTTGCTCATGAGGGAGAAGAGGCTATTCTTTTCGTTGATGGTTCCTCTATCTATTGAAATAACCTTGGCAAGGTACTGCGTGGGGAAGCCGAGCTCGACGGATGCTTGTCCATGAGTCAGTTCTTCCGACTCCAGTCTGGGAAGTATGTCGGTTTCAAATCTTAATGCGTCAGCCTTTGTAGTGTGGGCGCCCTTCGCTCTGCTGGTTCCAATTGTCGGCTGTCCAATTTGAACACCAGTCGCGTTGCCGTCTGACGGCGACCGGATATCCAATGCGGAGGTCGAAGTCTGGTGTTGTGGCCGCGGTGGCCGGGGTGGCCTCTGTGCAGACGTGTTGCGTGGTGCACGGCCTAGAGACCGTGAGGTAGTGCCCGCGGTCCCCGGAGTAGATGTTGGAACTGCAGCGCTGCCGTGTTGGGATTGGGACAAGCCGCTGCCGTCCGGTGGGCGGGTCGCGAAGCCCGGCATCGGACTGGCTTCCGCTGGGGCGATGCTGGATTGCGGGAGGCCTGAATGCAACGCCCGGTTTGACGAAGCTGCGGTGCCGCCGGTCAGGTACGGATTCGGCACATCTTCGCCGGGCCATCCGCCTGTCATTGTTGGCACAGCGAGTACGGATCGCGATGCGTCGCTCATATGCGGGTCGGTGCCCATC
>DASTGE010000638.1:0-2769 GCA_035719405.1 Burkholderiaceae bacterium | reverse complement strand
TCCGATTGCGGAAGAGAGCGGCCTCATCGAGGAACTCGGCCAGTGGGTACTGGGGCGGGCCTGCCGGGAAGCCGCGGGGTGGCCGCCCTCGCTCAACGTCTCGGTGAATCTGTCGGCACGGCAGTTCGTGCGTGGCGATCTGGTGGAGACGGTGGTCGCTTGCCTTGATGCGGCCGGGCTTCCGGCGCGTCGTCTCGAGCTCGAAATCACCGAGTCCCTGCTGATGAGCAACACGGAACAAGTCATCCAAGTCCTGCACCGCCTCGGCGCGCTCGGCGTGCGGATCGCGATGGACGACTTCGGTACCGGGTACTCCAGCCTGGCATACCTGTGGCGCTTCCCATTCGACAAGGTCAAGATCGACCGCGCCTTCACTCAGCACCTTGACAAGGATCCCAAGGTCAAGCTGATCGTGCGCTCTATCGTTATGCTCGCCCATTCGCTGGGCATTCGGGTCAACGCGGAGGGCGTCGAGACCGACGCGCAGCTCCTGTGCCTGCAGGAGCACGGCTGCGACGAGTTGCAGGGCTTTTTACTCGGACGTCCGACGCCGGGAGAGCGGCTCCAACATCGCGGTGCGCCAGAGGATGCACAACCGGCCCCCGCCGGGGCTGCGATTGAGCGGGAATCGTTGCGGGCCGAGCGCGTGGAGCTGTGACCTTGTCGCCTGTCGCTCGGCCGGCCCTTCGGGCCTTCACATCGCAAGCGATGTGAGCCTGCGCCGCAAAGGCCAAGGGCCGCTGGCGCGGCCTCGGGGCTTACAGGCCCGCCGCTGCACGCAGCGCTTGGACTTTGTCAGTGCGTTCCCAGGTGAACTCGGGTTCCTCGCGTCCAAAGTGCCCATAGGCCGCCGTCTTTGAGTAGATCGGCCGAAGCAGGTCGAGCATCTGGATGATGCCCTTCGGGCGCAGGTCGAAGTGCTCGTGTACGAGGCCCGCAATCCTGGAGTCGGGGATGACGCCCGTGCCTTCGGTATAGACCGTCACGTTCATGGGGCGGGCGACGCCGATGGCGTAGGCCACCTGGATCTGGCACTGCCGCGCCAAACCGGCCGCCACAATGTTCTTCGCGACATAGCGAGCGGCGTAGGCCGCGGAGCGGTCGACCTTTGACGGATCCTTGCCGGAGAACGCGCCGCCTCCGTGCGGGCAGGCGCCTCCATACGTGTCCACGATAATCTTGCGGCCCGTCAGTCCACAGTCACCCTGTGGTCCGCCGATGACGAAGCGGCCGGTCGGGTTGATCAGGTACTTCGTCTCCTTCAGCCACTCCCGGGGCAGCGCCGGCTTGATGATCTCCTCGATCACGGCCTCGACGAACGCCGGCTTCATCTTCGTGCCGTCGCTCATCTCCGGGCTGTGCTGGCTCGACAGCACGACCGTGTCGATCGAATGTGGACGCCCGTCGACGTATCGCATCGTCACCTGCGCCTTGGCGTCCGGCCGCAGGAAGGGAAGGCGGCCATCCTTGCGAAGCTGCGCCTGGCGCTCGACCAGGCGGTGGGCGTAGTAGATGGGCGCAGGCATGAGCTCCGGCGTCTCATCGCAGGCGTAGCCGAACATCAGGCCCTGATCGCCTGCGCCGGTGTTGAGATGGTCGTCGGAGGCATGGTCGACACCCTGGGCGATGTCGTTGCTCTGCTTGTCGTAGGCCACCAGCACAGCGCAGCCCTTGTAGTCGATGCCGTACTCGGTGTTGTCGTAGCCGATGCGCTTGATGGTGTCGCGCGCGACCTGGATGTAGTCGACATGCGCGTTCGTCGTGATCTCACCGGCCAGCACCACGAGGCCCGTGTTGCACAGCGTCTCGGCAGCGACGCGCGAGCGCGGATCCTGCTCGAAAATTGCGTCGAGGATGGCGTCGGAGATCTGGTCGGCCACCTTGTCGGGATGGCCCTCGGAGACCGATTCGGATGTGAAGAGGAAGTCGTTCGCCACTTTCATAAACTCCGGTTGGTTGAAGCAGGCGCGTCGCCAGCTTCTTGTCGAAAGCGGCGAACGCTTTAGCGGTACTTGATGCGTCGCCCCGCAAGTTGTTCGGTTAACTCGGCGACTCAAGCTCGATTATAGAAAACCTATCCTCCCGATGCTTCGTCTGATGCACTGGCTCGCAAGAAGGCCATTGCGATTTCTCCACATGTTCGGTATCCCCTTGGGCTGGCTGGCATATGGCCTGTCGCCCACTTATCGCCGTCGTCTCGTTTCCAATGCAGCACTCGCGGGATTGACGCCGGCCCAAAGGCGCGCTGCTGTTGTGGAAGCGGGAAAGCTCGTGACCGAGATTCCCTGGGTATTGCTGCGACCTCCGGGCCGGTCGATAGCCGGTGCGGTGCAGTGGCGGGGCGAGGCTTTGATCGAGCGGGTGCTCGGCAGTGGCCGAGGCCTGGTCATCCTCACGCCGCATATGGGCTGCTTCGAGATCTGTGCGCAGGCGTATGCCGAACGGTACGGAGCGCGCCAGCCGCTGACGGTGTTGTACAGGCCGGCGCGCAAGGCCTGGCTGCGCCGGTTTGAGGAAAGCGCGCGCGAGCGACCCGGGCTGAAGACGGCGCCCGCAGCCTTGTCTGGCGTGCGGCTGATGCTGCGCGCGCTCAAGCGCGGCGAAACGGTAGGTCTGCTCCCTGACCAGGTGCCTCCTGAAGGTTTGGGGGTGTGGGCACCGTTCTACGGCAGGCCTGCCTACACCATGACTCTGGCGGCGCGGCTCGTGCAGCAAACGGGTGCTGAACTGGTGCTGATGTGGGGCGAGCGGCTGCCGAATGGAGCAGGT
>DASTGE010000637.1:0-8796 GCA_035719405.1 Burkholderiaceae bacterium | reverse complement strand
CCTTTGCCTCGCTGGCCGCCTTGCGCGCCGCGAAGCCGCCTGCATCAGCCATGTCCAGCGCGCGGTTCAGCGTCGCGTCGTAGTCTCCCGTGTCGTACGTGAGCCCGACCGGAGTCGAATACGGGAACTGGCGGATGAAGTTGCGGCGGCGGATTTCGGCGGGGTCTATGCCCAGCTCATGTGCTGCGGTCTCGACGATGCGCTCGACCACATAGGTCGCCTCCGGTCGCCCTGCGCCACGGTACGCATCGACGGGCGCGGTATTGGTGAAGACGGCCTTGACCTGGCAATGGATCTTCGGTGTCGCGTACTGCCCGGCGAGCAGCGTGGCGTAGAGGATGGTCGGGATCGAGCTGGCGAAGGTCGACAGGTAGGCGCCGAGGTTGGCGGTGGTCTGCACGCGCAGTGCCAGGAACTTGCCGTTCTTGTCGCACGCCAGTTCGGCCGTGGTCAGGTGGTCGCGTCCGTGCGCATCCGACAGGAACGACTCGCTGCGCTCGGCGGTCCACTTGATCGGCCGGCCGATGCGCTTGCTGGCCCACACCAGTGCTGTCTCTTCGCCATAGAGAAAGATCTTCGACCCGAAGCCGCCGCCGACGTCGGGCGAGACGACGCGCATCCTGTGCTCCGGAATGCCGAGCACGAAGGCACACATCAAGAGCCGCTCGACGTGTGGATTCTGGTTGGCGACGTACAGCGTGTAACTGTCGGCCGCGGGGTCGTATGCGGCATTCGCTGCCCGCGGCTCGATTGCGTTTGGAATCAGCCGGTTGTTGCGGAAGCTCAACGTGGTCACGTGCGGCGCGGACTTGATCGCCGCATCCGTGCCTTCGGCATCGCCGATCTGCCACAGGTACACCTGGTTGTCGGGCGCCTCGTCATGCACCGGTACCCTGGCGGAGCCAGCGGTCGTCACGTCGACCACGGCCGGCAGCTCCTCGTATTCGACGTCCGCCAGCGCGGCCGCCGCCTTGGCCTGCTCCAGCGTTTCGGCGACCACCATCGCGACCCGGTCGCCGACGTAGCGCACCTTGCCGTCGGCCAGCACCGGATGGCGCGGCTCCTTCATTGGCGAGCCGTCGATGCTGTTGATGAGCCAGCCGCAGGGCAGGCCCCCGACATCCTTGAAGTGCTCGCCGGTGAATACGCCCAGGCAGCCCGGCGACTGCATTGCGCCGCTCACGTCCACTCGACGGATACGCGCATGCGCGTACGGAGAGCGCACGAACACGGCGTAAGTCTGGCCGGGAAGGGTGATGTCGTCGGTGTACTGGCCGCGACCGGTGAGAAAGCGTGCGTCCTCACGACGCACGACGGGTTGGCCGACGAAGGGTTGGCGTGCGGTCATGGCATTGCTCCGATCGTTCGTCAAGCACCCATCGCCTTGGCGCCCTGCTCGACCGCCTTGACGATGTTCTGGTAGCCCGTGCAGCGGCAGAAGTTGCCTTCCAGGCATTCGCGGATCTGCGCTTCCGTGCCGTGCGGATGGTGCTGCACGAGATCGATTGCGCTCATCACCATGCCTGGAGTGCAGAAGCCGCATTGCAGGCCGTGGCACTGGCGGAACGCTTCCTGCATCGGGTGCAGGGTGCCATCGGCCTTGGCGAGTCCTTCGATGGTCATCACTTCCCGGCCTGCGGCCTGCGCCACCAGCATCGTGCAGCTCTTGACCGCCCGGCCGTCCACGTGGACCGTGCAGGCGCCGCACTGCGAGGTGTCGCAGCCGATATGGGTTCCTGTGAGCCGCAGATCTTCGCGCAGGAACTCCGACAGCAGCCGCTCGGGGGGCACTTCGCGAGTGAGCTGCGCGCCGTTGACTTTGAGCGTAATCGTCAAGCCCATCGATGCTCTCCTTGTAGCTGTCCCTTCCGCCACGGTCACACCGGCCGGGCGCGTCTGGATCGCAGCCATGCTAGGCCCATGGTCCCGTCGCCGCACTTGCGGGCTAACCCTTAGGGTTGCCTGGATGCGCTTCAGGCGCCGGGCATCGGCTCGCTTCACCCTTCCGATTCACTCGGGCTCGCGGATGCCGGCACACTTTCACTCATGGACAACGTCGATCTCCAAGTCCTTCGTCAAGTGATGCAGTGGCGCGAGGCGGGCCATCGGGTCGTGCTGGCCACCGTCACCCGCACCTGGGGATCCGCTCCCCGACCCATCGGCTCCGTGGTCGCGGTCAGAGGCGATGGGCAGATCGCAGGTTCTGTCTCGGGCGGCTGCATCGAGGACGATTTGATCGCCAAGGTGAAGGACGGCGCACTTGCCCTCGACAAGCCCGGCCGCGTTGTTTACGGCGTCGGCGCCGAGGAAGCGACGCGGTTCGGACTGCCCTGTGGCGGCACACTGGAGCTGGTCCTGGAGCCGGTGACGGATGCCTCTCGCATTCCGGAGCTGCTCGAGTTGCTGCGCGAAGGCGGGCTGGTGCGCCGTACGCTGTCGCTTGTCGACGGAAGCGTCTTGCTCGAGCCGGCCGGCAACGCGGAGGAGCTCAGGCTCAACGGCAGCACGCTCACCACGACGCATGGCCCGCGCTGGCGGCTGCTGCTGATCGGCGCCGGGCAGATGACCTACTACCTGGCGACGATGGCCAAGGCGCTGGATTACGAAGTCATCATCTGCGATCCGCGCGCCGAATACGCCGACGCATGGGATGTCCCTGGCGTGCGCCTGCTGCGCGGAATGCCCGACGACACCGTGGTCGAACTCAAGCCCGACGGACACACTGCCGTGATCGCCCTCACGCACGATCCCAAGCTCGACGACCTGGCGCTGATGGAAGCGCTCAATAGCCCGGCGTTCTATGTGGGCGCCATCGGCTCACGGGTGAACCAGGCCAAGCGCAAGGCTCGGCTGGCGGAGCACTTCGGCGTGACCGAGCCGGAACTGGCGCGTCTTCACGGACCGGTGGGACTGAAAAACGGCGCCCGCACCCCGCCCGAAATCGCGATCTCGATCCTCGCGGAGCTGACCGCCGAGCGTTATGGCTATGCGGTGCCCGAGCCCGTTCTGATGAAGGGCGATGAAAAGGGGCCCGAGGGGCCGGATGCGTGGTGTGACGTCCGACGGCGGTGACCGATTCTCTCGCGGGAGGCTCTACGATCAGCGGCCGGAGAACCAGCTGTCGTGCATTGCCACAGGATGCGTGCGGCTCACGATGAGCCCCGCTTGCAGATACAAGGCGTTGAGCAGCCGCATGCCGCGTCCCCGATTGAACCCGGGCCAATCAGAAATCTCGCGCAGGTTGGTGGTATGACGCCTGAGCCTGCGCACGGCATTGAGCACGGGACCGCTGACCGGAAGCTGCGACGGATCGATCGAAGGCGCGACCCGATACGCCGCGAGCCCGGCAATTTCCGGCAGCAACTCCTCGCGCCTCCCCCGCATTGCCAGCTCCCAGGTCACCGGCGTCAGTGGGTGATAAAGCGCGGGGTCGGCCACGAGTTCCTTCACGGCATCGCCGGGTGGCCGCAGCACGGCCGGCTCGACTTGCATGACCACAAGGTCGACCAGTCGGGACTGCAGGAATTCGGCCATCGGCACCGGGCAGTGGGCCAGCCGTTCGTTGGGAAACAGCGTCAGCGGCACCACCTTGTCGTCATACTGAAGGTGAATGCACAGCGCCTGGGCGTGTCGCATGCTCGCGGCCACGACCTCCAGCAGTTCGCTCTGCCGCCCGTGCTGCTCGAAGCGCATCAGGTCCTGCAGAAGTGACGGGCTTAGTGACGACAGCCGGCTCGCCTGAATCTGTCGGCCGCCGCTGTTCACCAGTTCGTCAAGGTAGCGCTGGAACGTGCTTGCGCGCATCAGCTCCGGCTCTCCAAACGGCAGGGTGGACTCGAACATCAACAGCGCCCGGATATGTAACACGACCTCTCGACAAAGGGGGATGTTACGTCCATCACATCTGCTTTCGATTGAAAAACTTGTACAACTTTTGGCAGTTTGATGGCTTCGTCCGATCAAGATCATGCCGGACGACGCGTCCCGGCGCTCGTTGAGAGCAGCCACATCCTGTGGCTGAACTGGTGTGAGGTTGCACAGCCGACGGCGTGCAACCCCCCACTAGACTGCAAGTCCAGCCACAGGATGATGACACCCCATGAGCAGCCCCTGGACCCTCGCGCACAGAGCCGAACGTCTCAATCCATGGATCATCAGGGAGGTCCTGAGGGTCACTGAGCGTCCGGGGATTGTGTCGCTCGCCGGCGGCCTGCCAGCGGCAGAAGGCTTTCCGGTGAAGGC
The DNA here is from genome assembly GCA_035719405.1 of Burkholderiaceae bacterium. Classification (GTDB taxonomy): domain Bacteria; phylum Pseudomonadota; class Gammaproteobacteria; order Burkholderiales; family Burkholderiaceae_C; genus CAMLIZ01. The sequence goes on along the minus strand of DASTGE010000637.1, from coordinate 4,554 downwards.
ACTTCGCGAGGCCGCGCAGCGGGTTCTCGCCGAGACGGCCCGAGAGGCTTTGCAGTATGGCCCGAGCGAAGGCTTGGGCGCGTTGCGATTGAGCTTCGTTACCGTGTCCGTCGAGCGTATCGGCGAAGGCGTGGAGAAGCTTGCCCGTGGCATCGCCACTGCAATCGACAACGCGGAGAGGGCGGCCCCGGTACGAGAAGAGGGGAAGACGGCATGAGGATGGCAAAGCGTTTCCACCAGGTCGACGTCTTCGGCGCGCGGCCACTCCGCGGCAATCCCCTTGCCGTCGTGCATGACGCCGAGGACCTGAGCGACGGGCAAATGTCTGCGTTCGCGCGCTGGACGCATCTCTCCGAGACCACCTTTCTGCTGCCGCCGACCGACCCTACTGCAGACTACCGGGTGCGCATCTTCACGCCAGGAGGAGAGCTGCCCTTCGCAGGGCATCCCACCTTGGGCACTTGTTTTTCCTGGCTTGCCGCCGGGGGGCGTCCAAAGCGCGAGGGCGAGGTGGTGCAGCAATGCGCAGTGGGGCTGGTGCGGGTCCGGCGGCATGAAGAACGGCGCTTGGCCTTCGCGGCACCGCCGATCACCGTCGAGCCGGTGGACGCCGCGTTGCTCGATCGGGTATGCAAGGCGCTCGGTCTGCCAACTGCACGGCTTCTCTGTGCAGCCTGGTTGTCCAGCGGCTTTCCGCAGCTCGCGCTTGAACTGGACAGTGCGCAGGCCGTGCTTTCCCTCAAGCCCGACCACCAAGCCCTGAAGGCGCTGCCCAAGGTCGGCGTTGTCGGACGTTACCCTGCCGGCAGCGAGTGCGACGTCGAGGTGCGCTTCTTCGTGGCGTCGATCGGCATCGACGAAGATCCGGTAACCGGGAGTCTCAACGCCAACCTCGGACACTGGCTGATGGCAGACGGGCGGATGCCGCGGCGTTATGTGGCTTCCCAGGGCACGGCGGTGCAGTGCGAAGGCCGCGTTTACCTGGAGCATGACGGGCAAACATTGTGGGTAGGTGGCGACGTCGATTTGCTCGTCGAGGGGAGGGTGGCGCTTTAAAAGGGTGGGCTGAGGTGGCAAGCCACGCGGACGACAGCGAACGCGCGACTTCTACATCAGGACTTACCCTTGTGCGACTTCTGGCAAGACGTCGAAAGGCGCGGTATCTTTGCTGCGTTTTGACAACCGATCCGGATGGATGGACCGATCCGCCGACCCGGCCACACGCGTGGTTCGCGTATGGGATCTCCCGACCCGCCTGTTCCACTGGACGCTGGCCGCCAGCGTCATTGCCTCGATCATCACCGCGCACGTCGGCGGAGACGCGACGATCTGGCATTTCCGCCTCGGCTACCTCGCGTTCACGCTGCTTGTGTTCCGCCTGCTGTGGGGTCTGTTCGGCGGACACTGGTCGCGCTTCGGCACCTTCTTCTACGGCCCCGGCGCTCTGATGCGCTACCTTCGCGGCAGGCCGCTTCCCGAAGACTGTTTCGAGATCGGTCACAGCCCGCTGGGCAGCCTGTCGGTCTGGGCCCTCCTGATCCTGCTGGTCGCGCAGGTGGCCAGCGGTCTCGTAGCGGATGACGAGACCGGCAACACCGGTCCGTTGAACGCTTTCGTCAGCTACGCCACCGCGTCCAAGGCGACGGCCTATCACAAGGACTATGGCCAGTGGATACTCATCGCGCTCATCGTGCTGCACGTGGGCGCGGTGCTGTTCTACCTGCTCAAGCGCAGGCGCAATCTCATTGGAGCCATGTGGCACGGCGACAAGGCCTGGCCGCAGGATCTCGCCGGAGCGGTCCCCGTGTCGCGGGACACGACCGGCTCGCGTGTGTTCGCACTTGTCGTGCTCGGCATGTGCGTCGCACTGGTGTATGCGATCGTGACGATCGGCGGATGATGGAACTGACCGAAGACATTCCCCTGACCCATGCCATCACGCTGGTGGTGGCAGACACTCCTGAATTGTTCGAGGCGGCGCGCGGCATCTTCCGTGAATATGCCGAAAGCCTCGACATCGACCTGTGCTTCCAGCATTTCGAAGAGGAGCTGGACAACCTTCCCGGCGAATACTCGGCGCCGCAAGGGACGCTGCTGCTGGCGTATGTCGATGGCGAGATTGCCGGTTGCGGCGCCTTGCGCCCCCTGCACGATGCCGACTATCCCAACGCTTGCGAGATGAAGCGTCTGTATGTGCGGCGCGCGTTCCGCCGCTTCGGCATTGGCCGCGAGATGGCGCAGGCGCTGATGGATCATGCCACCGGTGCGGGTTACTCTTCGATCTTGCTCGACACCCTCGACGACATGGAGGCGGCGCGCGAGCTGTATGCCGAACTCGGCTTCGAGGAGGTGCCGCCTTACTACTTCAACCCCATTCCGGGCGCACACTACCTGAAGGCCGATCTCTGCTGAGAACGCGCGGACGGCCGCACGAGGAGCACCGATGAACCCCTTCCGCCTGCTGCTGAAATCCGCCGGGAGTCACCCACCGATCGGCACCTGGATCATGTCGGCGAGCAGCATCGTCGCAGAGGCCGTGGGTCATTGTGGCTTCGACTGGGCGGTTGTCGACATGGAGCACACACCGGCGGACATGGCCGAGGTCGTTCACATGCTGCAGGGGCTCGCGTCGACCAAGGTTGTGCCCGTGGTGCGAGTGCCCTGGAACGAGCCGGTAGCGGTCAAGCGCGTGCTCGATGCCGGTGCCACGACCGTTCTGTTTCCGTTCGTGCAGGACGGGGACGAGGCGCGGCGGGCCGTGGCCGCTACACGCTATCCGCCGGAGGGCATTCGCGGCATGGCGGGCATGAGCCGCGCGTCGAAGTACGGCACGGTGGTCAACTATGCGAAGACCGCCAACTCCACGATCGGCGTCATTGTTCAGCTCGAAACGACGGGAGCGATGGAGCGTCTCGAAGCGATCGGCGACGTTCCGGGCGTCGATGCCCTCTTCATCGGGCCATCGGACCTCGCGGCAAGCATGGGACTGGTCGGCGAGCCGCAGCATCCTCGCGTCCTCGAAGTGATGGCGAGCGCGGCCCAAAGGGCGCGCGATGCCGGCAGGCCGATCGGCACTCTCGGCGGCACGCCGGAGCAGGCAGTGCAGTACCGTGCGATGGGCTTCGACTACATCGCGGTGGGATCGGACCTCGGCTATTTGATGCGCGGTGCGCAAGCCGCACTTGCCTCATTGCGGACCCAGGAGACAGGCGTGCGCGTCCACACACTGACGGCCGGGACACAGACCAGCGACAGCGCCTATTGACGGAGCAACGCCTCCACAGCGCAGCGGTATACAACAATGACGAACACCCTCGAATTGCGCGCTGGCGACCTCCGTCTGGCGCTGCGTCCTGACCTTGGCGGCGCGACCAGTGGCCTATGGCTGGCGGGCGAACCGGTGCTGCGCTCGATCGAGCCCGATGCACTCGACAGCGTCCGTCGATCAGGCAACTACGCGCTCGTGCCCTATTCCAGCCGCATCGGTTATCGCCACTTCCGATGGCTCGGCCGCGATTACACGCTTGCGCCGAATGTCGACGAGCCCCACAGCCTGCACGGCGTGGGCTGGCAGCGGCCCTGGCGCGTCGAGGCACAGGTGGAGCATGCCGCCTCACTCGTGTACGAACACCCTGGCGACGAGCACTGGCCCTTTCCCTTCGTTGCCCGCCAGCGCATCATGCTGCAGCCTCTTCGCATGCATCTGGAGCTCGAGGTGACGAACAAGGCCGACATGATTGCGCCCATCGGCATGGGATGGCATCCCTTCTTCCCGAAACGCCAGCGCAGCCGGTTGCATGCCGAGGTGTCTCACCGCTGGGAAGCCGAGCCGACACTGCTGCCGACACGACCTGTCGCGCAGCCGGGCATCGATGCCGACGTGGCTCACCTTTCGTTCGACAACTGCTTCGATGGTTGGGGCGGCGCCGCGCGCATCCGCGACGAGAAGCTGTCGCTCGCGCTCACCTCGTCGCTCGATCGTCTCGTCGTCTACACGCCGCCCCAGCAGCCATTCTTTGCGGTGGAACCCGTGAGCCATGTCAACAACGCGATCAACATGGCCGTGCCCGAGACCCACGGGCTTCGTCGCGTCGAACCTGAATCCAGCGTCTCGGCGTGGATGCTGCTACAGGTTTCCAAGGTGTGAGCAATGGGTGATGTGGGGGAGTTGCACCGTGTGCCGGTCCCGCCTTCGCTGCTCGGCGAGTCGCCCATGTGGCATCCGAAGGAGGGCGTGCTCTACTGGTGCGACATCGCCGGTCATGCCCTCAACCGCTGGAATCCCACCCGACGCGAACACGACGCGTGGTTCTTCGACAACGATGTCTCCTGCTGTTCGCCGCTTCTCGACGGCGGCTTGCTGCTGGCGCTGCGCGATGGCCTCTTGCGCTTCGACCCTGCCACCAACGCCCGTCACCGCCTGGTCCGCGCCCCATACCTTGCGCACGAGCAGCGCTTCAACGATGGGAAGGCCGACCCGCAAGGTCGCTTCTGGGTCGGCACCGTCCACGAGAAGCGGGAGCCGCAGGGCGCGCTCTATCGCTATGTTCATTC
>DASTGE010000636.1:0-10447 GCA_035719405.1 Burkholderiaceae bacterium | reverse complement strand
CGGGCACGACTGCCCGACCTGCTCCGGCAGCACCATCCCACCCACCTCATCATCGAACTCGGCGGCAATGATGCCCTTCGTGGGCTGCCGCTGAAGTCCACCGAAGACAACCTTGATGCGATGACGCAGGCCGCGAAAGCTGCGGGGGCGCGTGTGCTTCTCGTAGGGATGCAGGTGCCGCCCAATTACGGGCGGCAGTACAACGAAGCGCTCGCGGCGAGCTACACCACGGTCGCCCGCAAGCGCGGCGCGGCACTGGTGCCCTTCCTGCTCAAGGGCGTGGCTGACGCGCCGAACGCAGAGTCATTGTTCCAGGCTGACCGCATCCATCCACGGGCAGAGGCACATGCAACGATGCTGGCGAATGTGTGGCCGGTGCTGGAGCCGATGCTGAAATCGTGATTGCTCCCTTAGAAGGACCTCATCGCTTACATCGCCCGGCCGTGTTCCCCACGTTGAGGATCGTGCGGAATGTGCCTGCGCCCCTCGCCACCCTCGCCTCCCCGACCGCCACCGGGCTGACGTCCCCCATCGGGCCTGACGGAAGGTTGCGGAATGACCGGCGCAACCACTGCAGGTGCAACCCCCACTGCACCGGGTGACGGCCGCACTGGCGCGACCACCTGCGGGCCGGGACGTGGCACCTCGGGCTGTGCACGGCCCTCCTCGTGCCGCCCGCGAAAGGCCGGGCCGACGACGGCCGGCTGCTGTGGCAGAGCGGGTTGCGCAACGGCCGGCGACGGCACACGCATTTGCGGCGGAGGTATCCGGGCGACATCCGGCCTGGCAGGTATGGCTGCGGCACCGGGCACCACCGGCATGATCGACGCATTGGGCGGCTCGCCCCGGCCACGCCAGCGGCGCGGGCGCTCGGCGTCCGCACCGCTCGATGGCGCGGCACCGCCTGCCTGCCATCCCGGCCTGCCACCCACTTCGGGCGCGCCACCCCAGCGATTCGGCCGGCCTTGATCCTGCTGGGTTCCCCACACGCGCCCGGCGCCTCGCACGTCGGGTTGGGCGACCGCTCCCGGCGTCGTGACCTGCGGTGCCCCACCGCCGCCATGACGCCGCCAAGAACCACCTCCGGGCTCTGAGCGCGAGACTGCCGGAGCGACAGGCGACGGACCACCCGCGATTCCCGACGGAGGGAAGCGGCGTCCTGCAAACGCAGGCGGTTCCGGCGCCGCACCCGCCTGCGGCGCCAGCTGCCGAGCGTCGCGCGGATCGAACGGCACAACCGCGCGCCCGATCGGCCGCCGCTGCCTGATCACATCGACGGGCACGACGGTGACTCCACCCGGCATGCCGCGGTTGACGAACATCGCCGGCTCCTGCCTCGGCCGCGTCTGCCAGGGCGCATGAGGGTTGATGGCCCGCCAATGCCCGGGGCTGATCGAGTACGGAGGGTGATACACCTCCCGCGGCCCGAGCGGAACCCAGCCCACGAGCGGTGCGTGGGGTCTCGAACCAATCGTCACACCGACGCTGATCTGCGGACCGCCGACCCACCCGACGAGCGCCGGCGCATAAGCCGGCCTCGTGACATAGCTACCCGGCGTCCAGCACCAGCGCTCGCGCCACCAGAACCAGCGGCCGTAATGGAAGGGAGCGAAGCCCCAAGGCGCATCATCGACCCAGGTCCAGCCCCAAGGGCTCATCCACGCCCATTGCCCGTAGCGATACGGCGCCCACCCAGGGGCGACCTGCGCGGGGATCCATACCGAGCCGTATTCGGCATGCTGGTCCCACTGCCCGTAGCGGTCGAGATCCTCCCAGCCCGTCATCTCCGGCGATACGTAGCGCGTCGCACTCATCGTCTGACTTTCCTGGCGGTCCGAAGAAATCGCCCAGTCCGCAAGGGCATCCTGCGGCGAGCTGGCCCAATCGTAATGGGTGACGCCGGCTTCCTTCCAGAACTCGGCCCGCTGCCCCTGTGGAATGGCGAGTTCACTGTCGTTGCTTTCGAAACGCATCGCCCCTTCCCACGAGGTTGCCGCGCTCACCTCCTCGTCGCGGTCACGGTCGATGCGGAAGTGACCCGCGCCTGCGGGCGTGAAGCGGCCCTCCGCCGTCTCCACAACGAACTCGCCGGCCGTACCCGGAGTGCGAAGCCGGGCGGCGATGCCGCCGTTCTCGAGGTGAAGGCGCACGCTCTGGTCGTCCAGCTGCAGGAATTGAAGGTCGGCGCCGACGCCCATACGCACGGTGATCGAGCCGATATGCAGTTCTGCCCGCGCGTCGCCCTCGGCGGCAAGGCGGTCCCCGCTGGTCAGCGGACGGTTCCGCTGCGCACCGATCCACTCGCCCTGTTCGGCGTCATAAATCCAGACCGTGCCTTGCAGGTCGGCGATCCGACCGACGCGACCCGGAGGATCGGCCCAGGCAGCCGCAGCCACGGCCCACAGCAGCAAGGCCGCGACAAACTTGAGAAAACGATGAACCGACGGCATTGCACACACCTCGAGAGCACACTTTCGCGCTGAACCGCTCGCCCGCCAACACCTAACGTGGAAACATGCGTGCGAGCCGACCATCGGTTCCACCCGGTTGCATTTGCGTCCCGGTTCGCGTCGACCAGCCCTTGAGAAGACTACTCCTCGGGCGGGGATGCGTCGAGATCGGGGAACAGCACGCTGGTGAAGCCGAGCTGCCGAAGGTCGCGCATGCGCGTCGGATAAAGGCGCCCGATCAGGTGGTCGCACTCATGCTGCACGACGCGCGCATGAAACCCTTCAGCCATCCGATCGATGGGCTCGCCCTTCGGATCGAAGCCGGTGTAGCGAATGCGGCTATAGCGCGGAACGACACCGCGCAGGCCCGGCACCGAAAGGCACCCCTCCCATCCGTCTTCCTGCTCGTCCGACAGGGGCGTGAGGGTCGGGTTGATCAGCACCGTGCGTGGCACCGGCGGCGCATCGGGATAGCGATCGTTGCGAGTGAAGCCGAAGATGACGAGCTGAAGATCGACGCCGATCTGCGGCGCCGCCAACCCTGCCCCGTGGGCCGCCTCCATGGTGTCGAACATGTCGGCGATCAGGCTGTGGAGCTCGGGGGAGTCGAAGGCAGTGACGGGCGGGGCGACGCGCAGCAGACGCGGGTCACCCATCTTGAGGATTTCTCGAACGGCCATCGGGGAATTATCGGGCCGGGGGCGCGAAAGGGTCGGTGGTCATGAAAGCAATGCCTTCAGACCCACCTCATCCAGCACCGTCACGCCCAGCTCGTTGGCCTTGTCGAGCTTGCTGCCGGCTTCCGCGCCCGCAACGACATAGTGCGTCTTCTTCGACACCGAGCCGCTGACCTTGCCACCGGCCGCTTCGATCAACTCCTTGGCCTCCTCGCGGCTCATCGACGCAAGCGTGCCCGTGAGCACGAAGGTCTTGCCGGCCAGCGGTTTGGGCGCGATGTCAGCCGCCTCACCCTCTTGCTCGTCCCAGTGGACGTCCGCCGCGCGCAGTTGCTCGACCACCTCCCGGTTATGCGGCTGATCGAAAAACGTGCTGATGCTCTGCGCGACCGTCGGCCCGATATCGCGCACCTCCAGCAGCCGATCGAGGCTGGCGTCCATGATCCGGTCGAGCGAGCCGAAGTGACGCGCCAGATCCTTGGCCGTCGTCTCGCCCACATGCCGGATGCCGAGCGCGAAAAGAAAGCGCGCCAGCGTCGTCTGCTTGCTGTGCTCCAGCGCCTGGACGAGGTTGGCCGCGCTCTTTTCGGCCATGCGCTCGAGGGCCGCAAGCTTGGCGACACCGAGCTTGTAGAGATCGGGCAAGGTGCGCACGATGCCGCCGTCGATGAGCTGATCGACGAGACGTTCGCCCAGACCCTCGATGTCCAGCGCCCTTCGGCCGGCGAAGTGCAGGATGGCCTGCTTGCGCTGCGCAGGGCAATAAAGGCCGCCAGAGCAGCGCCAATCGACCTCGCCCTCCTCGCGCACGATGGCGCTTCCGCACACCGGGCACTGTCCGCCCAGACGTTTGTACAAATCGAAAGGCGCACCCGCGTCAGGAGGCCGCCGGTCCATCACGACGCCGACCACCTCCGGGATCACGTCGCCGGCCCGGCGCACGATCACCGTGTCGCCCACGCGCACGTCCTTGCGGCGCGTCTCGTCCTCGTTGTGCAGGGTGGCGTTGCTGACCGTGGTGCCCCCCACGAACACCGGCTGCAGCTTGGCGACGGGCGTCAGCTTGCCCGTGCGCCCGACCTGCACGTCGATGTCGCGCACCACCGTCATCTGTTCCTGCGCCGGATACTTGTGCGCGACCGCCCATCGGGGCTCGCGGCTCACGAAGCCCAGCCGCTGCTGCAACGCCCGCGAGTTGACCTTGTAGACCACCCCGTCGATATCGAACGGCAGCGAATCGCGCGTCGCACCGATGCGGCGGTGATACTCGACAAGCTCGGCGGCGCCGTGCAGCACGGCCCGGTGGCGATCGACCGGAAGGCCCATCGCCTCCAGCGCGTCAAGCATCGCGCTGTGTGCCGGAGGAACCTCCCAGCCCTTCACGTCGCCCAACCCATAGGCGAAGAAGTTGAGCGGTCGTTGTCCGGAAATCCCAGGATCGAGCTGGCGGACCGCGCCTGCGGCGGCATTGCGCGGATTGACGAAGGTCTTCTCGCCTTTCTCGCGCTGGCGCTCGTTCATCTGCTCGAAGCGGTCGCGCCGCATGTAGACCTCGCCCCGAACCTCCAACACAGGCGCGTCGACGCCGACCAGCCTGAGGGGAATCTGCCCGATCGTGCGGATGTTCTGCGTCACGTCCTCGCCCACCTCGCCGTCGCCACGCGTGGCCGCCTGCACGAGCACGCCACCCTCGTAACGCAGATTGATCGCCAGGCCATCGAACTTCAGTTCCCCTGCATATTCGACCGGCGCGTCGGTCTCGCCCAGGCCCAGCTCGCGTCGCACGCGGGTGTCGAAGGCAATGGCTCCGCTGTCCTCGGTGTCCGTCTCCGTGCGGATGCTGAGCATCGGCACCGTGTGCCGCACCGGGGTGAAGCCGGGCAGCACGGCCCCGCCCACGCGCTGCGTCGGCGAGTCGGGTGTTCGCAGCTCAGGGTGCGCTTGCTCGATCGCCTGCAGCTCGTTGAACAGCTTGTCGTACTCTGCGTCAGGGATCTCGGGATCGTCGAGGACGTAATAGCGATGCGCGTGGTGATGGAGCTGCTCTCGCAGCTCGGCCGCGCGTCGTGCGGGATCGGGCCGGATGGTCATCGCGTGATTGTCGCCAAGCTCCCGCCGTCAGATGCGGCATGCTCGCGTCCTCGACAGTTCCCAATCAATCAACCCATCAAACAGCCGAGGGCTTGATGACGAAAGACGACAACTACGACCTGATCGTGATCGGAGGCGGCTCGGGCGGCGTCGCGACCGCGCGTCGCGCCGCACACCACGGAGCTCGGGTCGCGCTGGCGGAAGCCGGCCGCGTGGGAGGCACTTGCGTGCTGCGCGGCTGCGTGCCCAAGAAGCTCCTGATGTACGCCGCGCAGTACGGCGAGGCCCTGCGCGAAGCGGTTGGGTACGGCTGGAAGCTCGGCGACCAGACGCCCAGCTTCCGCATGCAGGCGTGGCAGGCGGCGAAGACGCGCGAAACCTCGCGTTTGGAGCAGGTGTATCGCGACCTTCTGCACGGCAGCGGCGTGGAATTGATCGGCACGCACGCACGGCTCGACGGCCCGGGCGCGGTGCGGGCGGCAGAGCGTCTGCTGCGTGCCCCGCACATCGTGCTCGCCACAGGCTCTTCTCCGATCCGCGACAGCATCGAGGGCATCGCCGAGTGCCCGACCTCCGACGATCTGCTCGAGCTGACCGAACTGCCTGCAAGTGCGGCCGTCGTCGGGGGCGGCTACATCGCGATCGAGTTCGCGAGCATGCTCGCCCGTCTGGGCGTCCGCGCGACCGTGCTCTACCGCGACCGGCTCCCGTTGCGCGGCTTCGACGAGGATCTGCGGACCCGGGTGGCGACCGCACTCGTTGCCGCGGGCGTGGTGCTCAAGCCTTCCCTGGCCCCCACCCGGATCGCACGTGAAGGAGGCGGCTGGCGCCTGGACCTGCCGGACGGGCAGACGCTGTTCGAGCCGTGGGTGCTGAACGCCACCGGCAGGCGCCCCAACAGCTCGGGCCTCGGGCTGGAGACCGTCGGTATCACCACCGATGCCAAGCGCGCGGTGCCGGTGGATTCACAGCGTCGCACCAAAGCGCGCGGCGTGTATGCAATCGGTGATCTCACCAATCAGCACAACCTCACCCCGGTGGCCATCGCCCAGGGACGTGCGCTTGCGGACCGGCTGTTTGGCGAGGGACCGCCGCTGTCTGAGCTCGACCACGTCCCGACGGCCGTCTTTACGCTGCCGCCGCTCGGCACCGTGGGTCTGAGCGAACAGGAGCTGGTGGCGCAAGGCCGTTCGGCGATCGTGTACGAGGCCGACTTCCGTCCGATGCGCGCCGCCTTCTGCGGCGGCACCGAACGCTGCTACATGAAGATGCTGGTGGACCCCAGGACCGACTTCGTCCTGGGTCTGCACATGCTCGGCGGCGATGCGCCCGAGATCATCCAGAGCCTTGCGGTCGCACTCAGCGCCGGCGCCACCAAGTCACATTTCGACAGCACCATCGCGGTCCACCCGACGGCCGCCGAGGAGTGGGTGCTGATGCGGCAACCGACGCGACGAATTGCGGGGTTATAGGAAAGAGTTTCGGATGCTTTGAATCGAAGTCTCGGCAGCACAAGATTGGCACGGCAAGAGCGCGCGGCGCGGGCTTGGACTTCTGCTGTCGAGACTCCTCGCCATCTCACGCCAGAGCCTGCATCGCGTGTTCGTACTGATCTACCAGCGTGTCCAGCACTTCGAACATTCGCTCGCTGGTGGTCGCCACATGCGCAGGCGATTTCTCATCGCCCGGGTTGTTCAATGCTTCCTCGAACAGCATCCACTGCATCTTCACCAGCCCGAGATTGTCCTTGATGGCAGCGGTGGTGAGTGGGGCGGCTTCCAATGCCTGCAGCGTTTCGCCAAACTGCTTTCGCATCGCCGGCCCATTCGTTTTCCAATGACTGCCGTCGCCAATTCGCATCACGAAGTAATCCCTGGCCATGCGCTGTGAGAGCGCACGCTGCCGTCCGGCCAGATTCTGGAGCTTGCCGTATCCCGCCTTTTCAAGGTTCTGCAATTCCTGAACAAGCGTATCACCGGCTGCAAACACTTCGTCGCTCAAGTGCACGACCTTGCCACTTGCCGCGGCATTGACGGGTGACACCACTGCGCCAAACAACTCCTTGGCCTTGCTCCCGAATGCACTCAGGGCGTGTCGCGCCGGACCTGCATCGCCAACGGTCTGCTGCAGACTTGCAAGCATGAGTTCGCTCGTCCGCAGTGAATCCGTAATCACGGTATGGGCCTGGTCAGCGAGGACTTGCGCCGCAGCCTGCAGATAGGCCTTGCTCATTCTCTGCGACAGGCCTCGCAGACGCGCCGCCTGATACAGGGTTGAACGCTTTCCGGGTAATGCCGCGCGGCATTCAACGCTTGCGAAAATGCAAGCTGGCAAAGTGAAGAGGATCAGGGAACGGCGTCGCAGCAAGTCTTATCTCCAATTATTGGGTGGTCTTTGTGACTGAATGAGAAGCGTCTCCAAGTCTTCGCGCTGTCCCTCGTGTTCCATTGATTAGCACAGTGAAGATTTTGGATCACGTCATGTATTGCTGGCGGCTTTGTACCAGCGAGTTCGTGGCAAGCCGTTCCAATTCTTCACGCTGATCGCCCGCTCGTGCGCAATGGGAACGAAAGGCGCGCATTTCCGCACGCCGGCAGCGTGGCTCGTCACACGGTTCCGAACGCCCGGTGACTCTGGCAAAGCTTCAGGCCGAGAACCATTCGCTCTGGACAGATAACAAGCACCTGGCAGCCGCCGATCCGGAGGCGAGATCGCGCCCTTTCAGCCTGCGCGTAGTGCCGCCGCGGGGGTCAATCCCGAACAACGTAGAGGAGAAACGGCGTGCGGGCGCGGCTAGCATGCGCCCCCTCATCAAACAAAGCGGACGGGAGCCGTATGAAAGAATCACCACACGCAATGCCTTTGACGCGATTAGCCGATTCGCCGTCGCTACGGCGCCGCCATCTAATTCTTGGCGGCGCCTCTGGATTGCTGCTGGCCTCTTGCGGCGGCGGCAGCGGCGAGGACGGTCATCAACATGAGCTCGCCGATCTGGCCGCCGCGCCGTCGTCCACAGCTTTGGGGCGGAGCAAGACCTTGGCTTACAGCGCGCCGTCGGGTTGGCAGACAGTGAGCTATGTCGAGTGCGATGGCGGAGGCAAGGGAATCAAACTGCCCAGAGTCGAGTTCTCCAAAGGCAGTGTCTTCATCGCAATTTGCAGACTCCGCTCGGACGACCTGAGCCGGTTGGGTTCAGGCCGCATGCCAATCGTCCAATCCGCCGACGGCGCCCTGGGTACGGCAAACGCCGGCGTTGGATTCGACGTCATGGGGCCGACGAGCAACACACCTCGCGCAGCGCGTATGCGGTGGCGCAAGACCGACGGCAGCGTTGTTGCCGCAAGCTACACCCAAAACAAGGGCCTGGGAGCCCCGTTCTCAATCGGTGACCGCTGGGTGGCCCTGGTCGCGCGCATCACGGGGGTCGGGATGCCCGTGGTCGAGAACTTCGTGACCAACCAGTTCGCACAACGAGAGCATTCGATCTTCATGTATTGGTCGCCGATGCCCCGAGCGGAAACCTTCTCGTCCGGCGCCCTTCAGCCCGCGTTCGGCGAGGCGACGACCGACGGCCGCGACGGACCGCTCAAGCTGGACGACACGAGCATCGTGCCCGCGTCACCTTCCCCTTCAGCTTCAGCGATGGCGCCTCAAGACCTTCTCATCGCGGCCGACGCCTTGCCTGGCAGCGTGCTCCAGGTGGCTCGCGTCATCAAGATCGACGCCCGCCAGGGAGTCCCGCTCACGGCACACCAGATCACGCAGGTGATCGCCGGGTACACGCCCGTCGATCTCGGCCTCGACGCGAACAATACCGACCTGTGGATCGACCTGGCGGATGCCGGCGATTCGCTTCGCAGCAAGATCGGCAACACCAGCTACACCGCCCAGATCCTCGGCGGAACGCCAAAATTTTCCAGCATCAACGGCCCTGTCCTGAACGTTCCAAAAGCCGCATGAATCAAAAACGCCAGACGCTCACCAATGTGCAAAAGACCAGTGACGACATCGGCGTTCACTGGACGAGACGGTTCTTCAACCCCGTCACCGGCCAGCCCGACAACACGGGCAGCGCCGGACTCGAGAAGGCCGGTTGGGCACGCCTTTTCTACCCGTCGCTGGACCAGATCTGCAGCGGCCCGAACGGGCAACTGAACCCCAACGTCGTTGACAACTTCCTCAGCAACCTGAAGCAGTACCACGATGAAGGCAGGAAGGTGTTGTTCAACTTCAACGCCTACCGACTTGACAGATCGGTCGCCAGTGCGATCCATCAACCTTCCGGCTATGCCTACGACAGTGCCGAATACCTCACCTGGGTCCGCGATCGCCTGGCCGAGCTGATTCCAAAGATCCCCAAGGGCCACCTGCAGGCGATCGAATGTGCCAACGAGCCGCCGCCAGACAACGACATGCAATGGCTGGCAGGACTCAGCCGGGTGTTTTACGTACAGTTCAAAAAGCTTTATTCCCCTGATGTCGTCGTCTGCAGTCCTGCCTTTCAGGGCGGTTCGTGGCAGCAGTTCTACAAATGGCTGACCGCCAACGCCGATCAGGTGGCGGTTCAAGACCAACCGAAGAACGATGGCTCGTTGGGCGAGCGGTGGATGGATGTCATTGCCTGGCATCCCTATGGCACGCTCGACAAGATGTCTTTGGCCATGGTGCAGGACCATCGGCTCGCGAGTGACATCGCGATGGGCGCCATGGCGGGCATACGCATGGCCATGGAACCGCGGTTGCAGATTTCTTCGACCAGTGTGTGGGCCGGCAAGCCGATGCCGCCGATATGGGCCACCGAGTTCAATATTAGCGGCGTGACCGACACATTGACCGACGACGACTTTCGTTTTCAGCTCCTGTCGCAGGCACAACGAGCTTCTGCGCTGCGGTACCTGCTGCTGTGCGCATTTGCTGCAGGCTTCGACAAGGCCTTTGTCTACGCTGTGGATCACTTCCGCTACTACCCGCCTGTGCTCGCCTCGGCTGACGCGGGCACTCAGGGGCGGGTCAGGATCAGGTTGTCTGCGGGGCGAGCATTCTCCGGCGATACGCTGACCGTCAGCGGCGCTCCGTCGAACAGCGGCTTGGTAGGGTCGAGGACTGGCGCGCCGACATTAGGCTCCGGTGGCTTCTCCATCGCTTTCGCGATGGTCCTCAGTCCGGCTGCCATCGTCACGTTTCCAGCCCCCGCCTCGTCGAACGCAACGGGCGGTTTTCCCGCATTGC
>DASTGE010000635.1:0-2060 GCA_035719405.1 Burkholderiaceae bacterium | reverse complement strand
CGGCTCCTGGTTGATCTCATGCGTCAATGCCCTTGCGGAAGCGCTCCCGCACGCGCGCAAACTCCGCCATGTATTCGGGGAAGCCCTGCTCGCGCCAGGCGATCTTCAGGGCATCGCTGATGAAGGCCTGCCCAGGGAATTCGCGTAGGCGTGACACCGACCACCCAAAGCCGAAAGGGTCATGGGCCACGCTTCGCCAATGCGGCTGCGTGGCCAACAGCAGCGAGGCGGCACGCTCCTGCAGGAACACCTTGCGCTGCGCCCCGCCGGCGTACGTCGTCGACTGGCAAAGCATCTCTCGAAGAGGACCTTCAGGCCCCTCGCATGCCTCGAACAGCGCTTCGTTCAGCACGAGCCATTCACGCCAGAAGGCGGGACGTGCGACGAAGTAATTGGAGAACACCACTTGCCGCGAATCCATCACCAATTGCCGAAGCGGCACCGGGCGGCCGATGGACTCCAGCAGCCGTTCGTAGGCGTTGATCAGTCCGGGGTCGAAGGCTTCGCCCTGCTCGAACACGTTCAGGAAGAACGCGCCCATGTCGGGCTGAGGCGAGAAGAGCACGACGTCAGCGCGGGGCGCCACGCGCTGCACGAACTCCTGCACCTGCGCATGGCCGAGTCCTGTCTTGCGACCGAACTTGGGCGAGAAGAAGCCGTAGAACGCCTGCTCGTCCAGCGCCTGCGTCAACAGGAAGCGCCGGATCGGCCAGTACTCGTACCAGTCGGGGCGCGCATTGTCGGTGTTGTCGAGCAGCCCGTAGCCGGGCTCGATCGCTGCCCTCGTTTCCTCGGAATAGGCGATCTGGTAGAGATGGATGGGCACTGCCGCGTTCATCGGTGTTCGTGCCGCCCGCATAGAAGCGGCGGACGCAAGCATGGACGCGCCGATTCTGGTAGGGCGGCCGGCGGGCAAACGCCGGAACAGCGCCGTGAGGGCAGCGCTGTTCCGGCTCGTCTCGCCCGGCCGGGCCGGCCGTCCGTCAGATCAGCGGAAGGTGCGGCTGCTCGGGATCGAGCGTATTGCGATGCACCGCTACGGCGTCATGCGTTGCGGTTCCTGCCGGCACCGCCGCTGCCGGTGGCACCCCCGTCGATCCCGAGGACGTGTCTCCCTGCGGATGCTCAGGCAGCAACGCCTGCGGGGGCGGCGCCAGCAGCTCGCCGGCTGACGGCAGCTTCCGATCGGACTGCTGTGCGAACCAGACATCGGCGACATCATGCTGCTTGCCGTCTTCGCCGGTCCAGCCCGACACCAGTCCGAGCAGGTTGCCGTTGTCGACCTGCGTGCTGGCCTGGGCCTTCAGGTCGATCGACGCCACACCGTGCTGAGCCAGCGTCTGAAGCTCGCCTTCATCGACCTTGCCGTTGCCGTTGGCGTCCACCCACAGCCGCAGCCGATCCCAGTTGACATCCGCCGCGCTGAGCTTGCCGTCATGGTTGGTGTCCTCCTGCGCCATCGCGACATAGCCGTTGCCGGCTCTGTGGCCGTTGGCGAGCAAGGTCGCCGCGCCGAACAGCTCGCGTCCGTCGTTGATGATGCCGTCGCCGTTGCGGTCCAGCACCAGCAGGCCGTCGCCGTGGCCCACCCAGCCAACGTGCTGTGCGTGTCCGGTGCCGGTAAGGTCGAATTGCACCCCATGGCTTGCCGCCAGCGTTCGCACGCCGTTGCCATCGAGGTCCAGCACGATCGGGGACACCCCTTGCAGGGCCTGCATCTGCGAGATGCTCATCACCGCGAGGTCCTCCGACTCGAAGGCCGAGACCTGCGACATGGTCATCGCCGCGATGTCTGCCGTCTCGAGCGCCATCACCTGGTCGGTCGTCAGTGCCACGATCTGGTCGGTCGTGAGGTGCGAGACCTGGTCGGTGGTCAGCCCGCCGATGACCGATGTGCTCAGTGCGGCAATGTCCTGCGTATCGAGCGAGGCGATCTGCGAAGTCGTCAAGCCGACGACCTGCGTGCTGCTCAATGCGGCGAAGTGAGCGGTGGACAGCGCATGCAGGTCCGACGTGTCGAGGGCTCCGAGTTGCGACGACGTGAGCGCGGCGAACTGCGC
>DASTGE010000634.1:0-8151 GCA_035719405.1 Burkholderiaceae bacterium | reverse complement strand
CGAATCAAGATCCTTATGGCGAACTCCACCACTCACGGATCCAAACGCCTGGTTGTCGGCGCGCATTACGGCTTTGGCGATTGGCTCGCACAGCGGGTCACGGGCGCGGTCATGGCCGTGTTCACGCTCGTGCTGCTCGTGCAGTTGCTGACTCCCGGTCCCCTCACTTACGAGAAATGGTCCGCGATCTTCTCCATGCAGTGGATGAAGGTGCTGACCTTCGTGCTCGTCATCGCGCTCGCCTACCACGCGTGGGTCGGCATGCGCGACATCTGGATGGACTACATCAAGCCGGTCGGCTGGCGGCTGACGGCGCACCTGCTGACCATCGTCTGGCTGGTGGGCTGCGCGGGGTGGGCAGTCCAGGTGCTTTGGAGGCTTTGAGGAAGAACATGGCTGTGGTCATCGGCACATCTGTCCCCCGGCGCAAATTCGACGTCGTCATTGTCGGTGCCGGTGGCTCCGGCATGCAGGCGTCGCTGCAACTCGCCCGTGCGGGCCTCAGCGTCGCGGTGCTGTCCAAGGTCTTCCCGACGCGTTCGCATACGGTGGCGGCGCAGGGCGGGATCGGCGCGTCGCTCGGCAACATGAGCGAGGACAACTGGCACTATCACTTCTTCGATACCGTCAAGGGCTCCGATTGGCTCGGCGACCAGGACGCGATCGAGTTCATGTGCCGCGAGGCTCCGCGCGTGGTGTACGAGCTGGAGCACCAGGGCATGCCGTTTGACCGCAACCCTGACGGCACCATCTACCAGCGGCCCTTCGGCGGCCACACTGCGAATTACGGCGAGAAGCCGGTGCAGCGCGCATGCGCCGCGGCCGACCGCACAGGCCACGCGATGCTGCACACGCTGTACCAGCAGAACGTCAAGGCCCGCACGCATTTCTTCGTCGAATGGATGGCCCTCGACCTGATCCGCGACCAGGACGGCGACGTACTCGGCGTCACCGCCCTGGAAATGGAAACCGGCGAGGTGCAAATCCTCGAGGCCAAGTGCACCATGTTCGCGACGGGCGGTGCCGGTCGCATCTACGCCGCAAGCACCAACGCCTTCATCAACACGGGTGACGGCCTCGGCATGGCGGCGCGTGCCGGGCTCCCGCTTGAAGACATGGAGTTCTGGCAGTTCCACCCCACCGGCGTGGCCGGCGCGGGGGTGCTGCTGACCGAAGGCTGCCGCGGTGAAGGCGCGATCCTGCGCAACAGCAACGGCGAGCGCTTCATGGAGCGCTATGCACCGACGCTGAAGGATCTGGCCCCGCGCGACTTTGTGTCACGCTGCATGGACCAGGAGATCAAGGAAGGGCGCGGCTGCGGTCCCAACAAGGACTACGTCGTGCTCGACATGACGCACCTCGGCGCCGAGACCATCATGAAGCGGCTGCCCTCGGTCTACGAGATCGGCCACAACTTCGCCAACGTCGACATCACCAAGGAGCCTATTCCCGTGGTGCCGACGATTCACTACCAGATGGGCGGCATCCCGACCAACATCCACGGCCAGGTGGTGGCACCGAAAAACGGCGATCCAAACAATGTCGTCAACGGCTTCTATGCCGTGGGCGAGTGCTCCTGCGTGAGCGTGCACGGCGCGAACCGCCTGGGCACCAACTCCCTGCTTGACCTGCTGGTCTTCGGCCGTGCTGCCGGCCTGCACATCATCGACTTCAACTTGCGAAACAGGCTGCACAAGCCCTTGCCGGCGGACGCGGCCGACCGCTCGTTGGCACGCCTCGCGCGTCTCGATTCGAGCGAGTCGGGCGAATACGCGCAGGACGTGGCCAATGGCATCCGCGTCTCCATGCAAAAGCATGCCGGGGTGTTTCGCACTCAGGCGATGCTTGACGAAGGTGTGCAGCAGATCGCTGCCTTGCGCGAGCGCGTGAAGGTCATCGGCCTGAAGGACAAGTCCAAGGTATTCAACACCGCGCGCATCGAGGCGCTGGAGGTCGAGAACCTGATCGAGGCCGCGCGGGCCACGATCGTTTCGGCTGCTGCCCGCAAGGAAAGCCGCGGCGCCCACACCGTCAACGACTACGGCGACAGCCCGCAATTCCCCAACGGCCGCAACGACCGCGACTGGCTCAAGCACACACTCTGGTTCTCGGAAGGCAATCGGCTGGAGTACAAGCCCGTGCAGTTGAAGCCGCTCACGGTCGAGTCCATCCCGCCGAAGGTCCGTTCGTTCTAAGGTTTCCCATGTCCAAGCGTACGTTTCAGATCTACCGCTACGACCCCGACAAGGACGACAAGCCCTACATGCAGACCCTCGAGGTGGACCTCGACGGATCGGAGCGCATGTTGCTCGACGTGCTGATCAAGCTGAAGTCCATCGATCCGTCGCTGGCATTCCGCCGTTCCTGTCGCGAAGGCGTCTGCGGCTCGGACGCGATGAATATCAACGGCAAGAACGGTCTGGCGTGCCTGACGAACATGCGCACACTGCCCGACCGTGTCGTGCTCAAGCCGCTGCCTGGCCTGCCGGTCGTGCGTGATTTGATCGTCGACATGACTCACTTTTTCACGCAGTACCACTCCATCAAGCCCTACCTGGTGAACGACGAGCCGCCACCTGAGAAGGAGCGCCTGCAGACGCCCGAGGAGCGCGAGGAGCTGAACGGGTTGTACGAATGCATTCTGTGCGCCAGTTGCTCGACTTCGTGCCCGAGCTTCTGGTGGAATCCCGATAAATTCGTGGGCCCGGCGGGTCTGCTGCAGGCGTACCGCTTCATCGCCGACAGCCGTGACAAGGCCACCAACGACCGACTCGACAACCTCGAAGATCCCTACCGCCTGTTCCGCTGCCACACCATCATGAACTGCGTCGACGCGTGTCCGAAGGGGCTCAACCCCACCAAGGCGATCGGCAAGATCAAGGAATTGATGGTTCGACGAGCTGTGTAAACGATGCGCGACGGGCGTGTTCAGCTTATGGAAGGGCATTGCATGCACACTGAACTCGACCCCCGCGCACTCGGTCGGCTCAAGTGGCGTTGCCGCCGGGGACTTCTGGAGAACGATCTGATCCTCGAACGCTTCTTCCGGCGCTACGAGGCGACGCTGACACCGGGGCAGGCCCGGGCATTGGAATCGTTGATGGAACTGCTGGACAACGATCTGCTCGACCTGCTTCTGGCTCGCGGCGAGCCGACAGGCAGGCTGGACCGGCCCGATGTGAAGGACGTGCTGTCGCTGCTGCGAACGCCCGCTTGATGATCCATGGCAGAGAAAGGAACCGCGATGACAATGACTCCCTCGGAAGTGAAAGCGACCCTGTCGTTTTCCGACGGCAGCCCGAGCATGGAGCTGCCCATCTACAAGGGCACCGTGGGGCCGGATGTCATCGACATCCGCAAGCTCTACGCGCAGGCCGGCAAGTTCACTTACGACCCCGGGTTCCTCTCGACGGCTTCCTGCAACTCGACCATCACCTACATTGATGGCGACAAAGGTGAATTACTGTATCGCGGCTACCCGATAGAGCAACTGGCCGTGAACTGCGACTTCCTCGAAGTCTGCTACCTGCTTCTTTACGGCGATCTGCCGAGTCCCGCCCAGAAGAAGAATTTTGTCGGCGTCGTGACCAACCACACCATGGTCAACGAGCAAATGCAGTTCTTCCTGCGCGGATTCCGGCGCGACGCCCATCCGATGGCGGTGCTTACCGGCCTGGTCGGTGCACTGTCAGCCTTCTATCACGACAGCACTGACATCAACAACCCGCAGCACCGCGAGATCGCGGCCATCCG
This sequence comes from Burkholderiaceae bacterium, assembly GCA_035719405.1. Lineage (GTDB taxonomy): Bacteria > Pseudomonadota > Gammaproteobacteria > Burkholderiales > Burkholderiaceae_C > CAMLIZ01. The sequence goes on along the minus strand of DASTGE010000634.1, from coordinate 4,398 downwards.
GCTGATCGCCAAGATGCCGACGCTTGTGGCAATGGCGTACAAGTACGCACTGGGCCAGCCCTACATCTACCCGAAGAACGCACTGAGCTATACATCGAACTTCACCAGGATGATGTTCGCGACGCCGTGCGAGGAGTACGAGCCGAACGATGTGGTCGTGCGCGCGCTTGACCGTATTTTCATCCTCCATGCCGACCACGAGCAGAACGCGTCCACCTCCACGGTGCGGTTGTGCGGCAGTTCCGGCACGAACCCCTTCGCGGCCATCGCGGCCGGCGTGGCATGCCTTTGGGGCCCGGCGCACGGCGGCGCCAACGAGGCGGCGCTCAACATGCTGGAGGAAATCCAGCTTGCGGGCGGTGTCGAGAAGATCGGCGAATTCATCCGGCAGGTGAAAGACAAGAACTCGGGCACGCGCTTGATGGGATTCGGTCACCGGGTCTACAAGAATTACGACCCGCGGGCCAAGCTGATGCGCGAAACCTGCCACGAGATCCTGAGCGCGCTCGGTCTGGAGAGTGATCCGCTGTTCAAGCTCGCGATGACGCTCGAGAAGATCGCGCTGGAAGACGAATACTTCGTGGCTCGCAAGCTCTACCCGAACGTCGACTTCTACTCGGGCATTGTTCAGCGTGCGATCGGGATTCCCGTGAGTCTTTTCACTGCGATCTTCGCTCTCGCGCGCACCGTGGGATGGATCGCGCAACTCAACGAGATGATCGGCGATCCCGAGTACAAGATCGGTCGCCCGCGGCAGTTGTATACCGGCGCCGCAAAGCGCGACGTGAAGCCGATTGATTTGCGCTGAGGGCTGGCCGGACGCGTTAAGGTGAGGAGCTGGCCGTAAAAGGGCGCCTCCCTCACGGCTCTCCACGGCCCTCATCCGAGCCAAGAAGCTTCCTCACCCGCCAGGGGGGAGAGGGTCGCGGTGAGGGGGCCAACGCAAAGCGCATCCGGATCGATTTGCACCCTCGTCGGCCCTCACCCGAGCCCTCTCCCGCTCCACGGGGTAGGGCGCAACACCGCGAAGCGATGATCTCAGGGGGTCAATGATTCGGCGCAGGGAGGGCGGAAGTGCGATCGCCCTCGAGCAGGCATTGCGGGACTTGTCGGAAACTCCAGATGCCGCGCTCATTACGCTCGAACACCCACGCAAGATCGAACCGCTCCTCTGGCCAATCGGAGGGGATGGCATTGGGGTCCGCGCCCATGCGTGATGCGAACGTGCGCGCGAGTTCAGGCAGATCGTCGTGGCGCCAACTCACAACGGCCGGCAGCGCGTCAGCGAGCACCGCTGATGCAGCAGCATCGTGGTCGCCGACGGACATTGCGGAGTTGACTGATAGATTCAGGTATCGGGCGAGAGGCGTCACCGTCAGTTCCGGTCGATGGCTCGGGTGCGGCCCGGTGGCGGGCGCCGCCCACACGGCAGCCGGTCGGCCGAAGGGCGACTGCGCATCGGACGGCGCCAACCAGCGCACCAAGGCGCCTGCTCGCTGCCACCCACGCACAGTCAAAGAATGCTCGTCACGACGGCCTTGCTCATCGACTCCATGCGAGACGTCGTCCGGCTTCTCGGCATGCCTCAACAGCACGACAGTTGCCGATGTCTGCGATCCTTGCATCTTGAGGTTCCTCGCTCAAACAACAATGCCCATCGCTGCATGGGGCCGGCGTCGTTTCCCTCTTCTGAGGGAAGACTTCGCCTCGCTTTTTGATGCTTCGCGCGTCGGACCGAACTTGGCCCGCGCCATCTGATCATCAAATGATCTCATGACAATGGAAGCGATTGATGGGTAATTGCATCGGATGCATTCAGGGGCAACACTCGCGTTCCGCCAGCCCGACGGAAGTATCGTCGCTCCGCGACTCTCGTTAGCCGGCGCCCGACGATGAGCGCCTGACTGGCGGCCCGCATCCGAGAGCAGCCGCGCTGCCCGTTCCTTCGCACCAGCCCCGCGAGCGCAGCAGGCCGGCCGAACGCCACCGCAACGTGTCGGCACCGTTGCCTTCCTCTCGGCAATGGCCTGGATCGCGCAATCCTTCCCGGTCGCATCAGCCATTGCGCCCAGACGGTTCCCCCGCTGTTCCCGAAGCGTTCTGGGCGAAGCCTTCTTCGTTCATACGACGCGCCGGTTTCCTCGATCGAGTTGCCGCATTGCCGATTTCTGTGGCAGTCAGTTTGCCATCCGTCTCGGTAACCCCTTGATTTTTCTGGCCTGTGACGTAGTAATTGTGTCGCTTGGGTGCGGGAAGTGGAGTTGGTTACACAGGCTCATTGCCCCGATGCGATGAATGAGCCTGCGCGTGAAGTCGAATATTCGAATAATCGCGCCCGTTCAAGCACGAGCTGATCCAACAGCTGTCGACCGAGTCGTCCACCTGCTGCCGGGAAGGTGGATCCAGAAGTCAATTCGCGCAGACCCGCGTCCGACTACACCGGCGGTGTTGGCTCCTGTAGCTTCCAGGTGCGTGTCGCTGGGCGCGCGCTGTCTATGTGTGTATCGGTGGGGGCAGGGCGGCGTTCGCAAAGCGCGATCACTTCGGTGGGTCTCCAATGACAATTAGCATCGCCAGGCGTCGTAGCTCGACAAGATCAGGCGGCAATCAAGCCTGGCGGAACACCTCCAGCCGCCTGCCCAATACGGCTGCGGCGGCGGCAGGGGACGGATAGGGCAGGGGGCCATTGCGCGGGAGAAAACGCCAGTGACGACAGGCACTTTCGTTCGTGGCAAGGGCTGTGCGGCAAGATTACTCCGCGCTACTAGGCGTGATGTGGCCGCTTACGGGGGAAAGAGGACGTGAGGTGTAAAGGGCGTGTTTACTACACTTCACGCAAGCCCTCCAACGCGGCTGTCACACAAAGTGCGGAAGACCCGACTTTCCTTTCTCTCTACGCCCGCACGCCTCAGGTGTCAGGCAGCTTCCTCATCCGTCCGCACGGCCTTCTCCTTCTCCATGTCCGCCGTGAACATCGCGCGTGCGATTTCGATGGCGCCTCGACGCTCGTACGCCACCTTGTCTGGATACGCCTGGGCAAAGACTCGAGCAAAGCGAGCGCCGATATGCTTTCGCAGCGCATTGCGCACAGGATCCGCAGGGCAGTCCGCGTCGCGCTCGTCCAATTGCCTTTGCACCTTCTTCAGCTTGTTCCGCGAAAGCGCTTCGTGCACGAGGTCGTGTGCGACGATGAAGTCGACCTGCAGCTCCTCGAACTCCTTCTTGCATGCCGGGTCTCCGAGGAAATCCTTGTTGAGGAATCGGGTTGATTGATCGAGTCGCCGTTCGAGGTCCTGCAATGCCGAAAGCCGCGCGGAATCAATCGTCAACGCCTTGGCCTTGACCACCAGCACTTCGGCAATCAGCGCCTTCTTTGCATCGGCATCGTCACCCGCGGAAGCGCGATTGAATTCATCGAAGAGGATTTGCACTTCCTTCTCCAATGCAGGCACCTTGTGCTGTTCCAGGTAGTGCCGCTCGAACTGGGTCGTGCGCAACATGAATTGCAGCGACGCATCGGCAACCTGGTCAGGATGCGACACCATCTTGTTGGCCAGGGTGCGGCGGTCATGCGACGGAATCACCTTCGCCAGCGCGCGGTGCAGGCGGAAGGCGTACTTGAATTGCCTCAGCCCGCCGTCTTCCTTGCTCGTCGCGTTCTGGATGATCTCGCGCTGGAAGTGCGTGGCGATGTTGCCCTGGTTGTTGATCTTGTTGCTCAAATGATTGAGATGACCGGGTTCCTGCAGGAACGTAGCCGGCAGGCCGGTCGTCATTTCCACGCCTCCCAATGCGTTCAACCCTCGATGCCGGCTCTTGATGGGCCGGAAGGCCGCCGCTGTCGCCGCACCCATCGCCATGCCGGCCGCAGTCAACCCCAGCGATGCGCCCAAGGTGGGGCCGGCAAGCACGACTCCCGCGATCTCGAGGCCGACGGTCGCTGCGCCGCCGCTGGCGAGGATACTGCGGCCCGCGATTTCGTTCTGCCGTGCCTTGATCTCATGGCCGAGCAATGTGGTGAGGTTGTAGCGCAGGGCATTGTCCTTGCCCAATGTGGTATTCACCTTTTCCTGCAGGGCTTTCAGATCCTTCAGCCGATAGCCGCTTTGAACGGCAGTCGTCACCCCGAAGCCGGCGACGAGCGAGCCGTACACCGCACCCAGGGCCTTCGATGCGACGCTCGCGCCGGCCAGCGCGCTTGCTGCGCCTGCGATCGAAACGCCCCCCGCGGCCGCCAGCGTGGCCGATGTCGGCATGGCGATGAGTGCGTCGGTGAACTGGCGTTTGGCAGCACGAAGGCGGGCTTCCACTCCTTTGAGGTTGCTGTCGACCACGCTGGCCGGACCTTCGTTGTCGGCCTCTTCGTTCGCCTGGCCGGAAGCCGACGCCTTCAGGTGC
>DASTGE010000633.1:0-2313 GCA_035719405.1 Burkholderiaceae bacterium | reverse complement strand
CATGACGCGACGGGCCCTTGCCGTCGCCTCAGAGGTGTCGGAACGGCATCTTGCCAATCTCGAACTCGGTGTCGGCAATGCCTCGGTGCTCGTGCTGCGACAGGTTGCGAACGCGCTCGGCGGCACGCTGGCGGAACTGCTGGGCGACGAGACGGCGGGCTCGCCGGAGTGGCTGCTGATCCGGGATCTGCTGCGCGGACGGGACGAGGAGCAGTTGCGGCGCGCCCGCATGGCGCTGGCACAGGTTCTGTCCGCGACAGCGCAGCCTGACGCCCGCGCCTCTCGTATTGCGCTCATCGGGCTGCGGGGCGCGGGGAAGTCGACCCTTGGCCGCTTGCTGGCCGATGAACTGCACCGGCCTTTTGTCGAACTCAACCGCGAAATCGAGCGTGTGGCGGGCTGCGGGCCCGACGAGATTCACAACCTCCTCGGCCCCAACGCCTATCGCCGCTATGAGCGGCGCGCGCTTGAAGAAACCGTTCAGCTGTACCCCGAAGCGGTCATCGCCACGCCCGGAGGGATCGTCTCGGACCCGGCGACCTTCAATCTTCTGCTGTCTCACTGCTACACGGTTTGGCTCAAGGCCTCGCCGGAGGAGCACATGCAACGTGTCATTGCTCAGGGCGACCTGCGACCGATGGCCGGCAACCGCGAGGCCATGGACGATTTGAAGCGCATCCTGGCTGGCCGTTCAGCGTTTTACGGGAAGGCGGACCTCACCTGCGACACCAGCGGAAAGAGTCTCGAACAGGCCTACGCCGAACTGCGAACGCTGCTTCCCGTGAAGACGCAGTAAAGTGCAGTATCGCTCGGCTTGCGAGCAGTTGGAAGGGATCTTGGACGGGGCGATCACCACCGTGACCCGCAACTTCAATTACACCGAGGCAGGTTTCGCGAACGAAATACATCAGATCGTGCTCGACTTCGGGGCGATGCCGTTTCCGGTGCTTGAAGGCCAATCCATCGGCATTGTTCCGGTGGGTCTCGATGGCTCATCGTGGCTGCATTATCCGAGGCAATTAATTCGATCATCGGCTTCCCGCAATGGGAGCCTCCGGGCTATACCAATTCGCTGATTCGCTGACGGTCAAGCGGGTGACGCAGCATACCGGGGTAGCCCGATGAGCGGAATTGCTCCAATTATTGAGCGTGCGGCCCGCAAACAGGGGTACCCTTGGGGACATGGTCCGAAAATCCCATGTCAGCGAAACGCCCGCCACGCAATGGTTGCGCGGCAGGGGAGTGGAGTTCACCGAGCACGTCTACGAGTATGCCGAGCATGGCGGCACTGCAGAATCGGCGCGCCAGTTGGGCGTGCCCGAACACGAGGTCGTGAAGACACTCGTGATGCAGGATGACAAGGCCCAGCCGTTGATCGTGCTGATGCATGGAGACTGCCAGGTCAGCACGAAGAAGCTCGCGCGCGAAATCGGCGTGAAGAGCGTCGAGCCATGCACGCCCGAGATCGCGCAGCGGCACAGCGGCTATCTCGTCGGTGGCACGTCGCCCTTCGGGACGAGAAAGGCATTGCCGGTTTTCGTGGAGGAGAGCATCCTTTCATTGCCGCGCATTTGCATCAATGGCGGGCGGCGGGGCTTTCTGGTGGGCATCGAGCCGGCGGTGCTCACGACGCTGCTCGGTGCCCGAGCGGTGCATTGCGCTTTGTAGGACTTTGTAGGAAGCAGCAAGGCCATCGCCTTTGAAAAAGGGTACGTCGATTGCCTGCATTGTGAAGCGACATATCGGAGACCGCCATGGCCGAACTCAGCCCGCAAGACATCGAACGGCTGCGCCGACAGCTCGACGCGCGCGAGGCGGAGCTGCAGGCGGAGGTTAAGCGGGTGCGCGAGGAGCAGGCCGAGCGGCCGAGCATGATCGCGCGCAACCAGAATGAGGATCTCGGCGAGCAGGGCGAGGAGCGGCTTCGCGAGGCCGTTCGCTATGCAGAACAGGAGCGCGACGTTTTGGAGTTGCGCGAAATCGAGGCTGCCAAGGAGCGCATGGACGCGGGCACCTACGGTATGTGCGTGGACTGTGGGCGTGATATTCCTCTGGCGCGCCTGAACGCCCAGCCCCATGCGAAGCGCTGTCTGGAGTGTCAGGCGAAGTACGAGCGGACTCATCATGTCGGGCCGAGCATTGCGCCGAATCTATGAGTCGCGAGGGGCTGCAGTGCGGGTCGTCTCTCTTTACTGCGGCGGATGCCGGCGTTCCCAGCCGTCGAGCATCGCTTCCCGTGTGGCCTCTTCGAGCAGTGTCTGCTTGAGCGCCAGCGCCTCGGGCACGCTCGTGTCGCCGCTCGCGACTCTTGCG
>DASTGE010000632.1:0-3026 GCA_035719405.1 Burkholderiaceae bacterium | reverse complement strand
GGGCACGGTGGCCGCATGGCAGGCGCTACGTGCGATGGCGCCGCTGAATGAAGCCGACCCTTCAAATAGTTGTCGTCCCTTTTCGATTGATCGGAATGGATTGGTTCTGGGTGAAGGCGCTGCCTTCTTTGTGTTGTCACGCGCCGCGGAGTTGGAGCGAGCCGGCCGCATGCCGCGCGCATGGCTTTCAGGCTCGGCCGTATCCTGCGACGCCGCGCATCTGACGAATCCGGAGGTCCGCGGTCAGGTGCAGGCCATGAGCGCGGAATTGAGGGCTGCAGGGCTGCGGCCGGAAGATATTGGTTATTGCAACGCGCACGGCACAGCCACGATCACTGGTGATCCCGTGGAATGCGAGGCGCTGCGTCAGGTATGGGGCGTTCATGCACCAGCCTTGCACGTGAGTTCGACAAAGGCTGCCCACGGCCACCTGCTCGGGGCAGCAGGGGCTCTTGAAGCGGCGTGGACGGTGCTTGCGCTGCAGAAGAGGGAAATTCCTCCGACACGCGGCGTGTCCGCCGTTGATCCGGCGTGCGCCGGCCTCGGCCATGTTCTTGCAGTCGGCATCCAACAGGCCGCACTGCGGCATGCATTGAGCAACTCCTTTGCCTTCGGCGGCACCAACGTCACCCTGGTGTTCAGCTGCGCCTGAGCGGCCTCATGTCTGATTGATTCCGCAATATGGAGGCGCAGACGCAGATTGCGCCAAATCAAGACATGAATCCGCCGTATCGAATTCGATAGCGGAGGGACGCTTCAGGTCCGAAATGGAAGCGACTCTGCTGCCGCTGGCGCTGACACCGTTCCCGAAGACGATGCGCAGGTGTTCGACTTCCAACTCATCCAGGTTGCGCCGCGCGCGCTGCAGCTGAACGTCGGCGGCGACGAGGAGTCGACCGCGCGAGCGAAGAACGCTCTGCTGGCTTTCCTGCGAGCACAGGGCTTGTCGTGGGTGCAGGTGCAGGCCTCGTGTGGCGCCGACCGCGTGCGGGGCAAGCTCAAACGGTAGTCTCCAGTCCATCGGTCAGCGCCCGCAAGAGGATCGTTGCCGCCTGAGCATGATCAGTGGCGGTCAGTATCTGCCGAGGATTTCCATTCGTGAGGCAGCCTCAAGCACGAAAGGCAGATTGTCAACCTCGTTCTCGTCGAGTCCGACATCCATCGTCGGCCAGTCCGCACCAGGCACGATCACGGGCCGATGACTGAGCCAGGCCGTTTCATCCATGACGAAGTCGACGCCTTCAGCCGCCTGCGCGGTCGATTCATGCAGCGAGATCTGTCCGCCCGTTTCGACGGCCCGCGCTTGTGCCAGGGCCAAGCGGTTCTCGTGAGGCCAGATCGAGACCGGAGCCGCAATCCTCAAGTCAATGCCGGTCAAGGCTGCCGCCTGCAGCACCGCATCGCCTCGTGGGGTGCGAGGATCGCCAACGAAACACAGACGGGTGCCGGCAAGGGGTTTTCTGCTGCGTTCCTGCATCGTCATCAAATCGGCCAGGGCGCGCAGCGCAGCTGTCGTTGCGATTTCAGGCCGCTGCAAGCCACGTCCGCTGCCGTGACGGGCGGAGGCCTGTTTCAACGAACGCGCTTCGGCCAGCACGGCCTCGACCTGCCGCGGTGACGCGACGTCCAATTCAAACCGGATGGGCATGTTCATGTTGCCTCCTCGGGTACCAAAATCCACATCAGCACATACATCACGAGGCCGATGCCGCCGCGAAAGAACAGGAACGCCCACTCTGCGGTCAGAATCACGCTCCCGTCATGGCAGCGGGACATCGTCAGCATCGTCCAACGCGGAAGATCGCATCTGTCGTTGCCTGGTGTACTGCGCTGAATCAACTGCGGGCCTTGTTCAGCCCGTTCAAGCTTTTCTGATCTGCGTCAAGCAATCGAACCCGCATCGGGGCATGCTCTTGCACAGTTCTCGAAACGGTGAGGGTCGTCCGTCCGCTTTGAGGAGGGGCAGGGCGAAGCGGACGGAGAAACCCGATGTTGATTTTCAATCTCGACGCCGATGGTGCTTTCGCATCCAGCCTCGCGGCGGATCTCGACGTTGCGCTGGCCGCTTGCGAGGATCGCGCGTTCGACGATGGGGAGCACAAGCTGCGGCCGTTGGTGGACCCGCGAGGAGAGGACGTCTACGTCGTGCAAAGCCTGCATGGCGGGCCGATTGAAAGTCCGCACGACAAACTGTGCCGGTTGTTGATGTTCGTGGCGACGCTGCGCGACCATGGAGCTGCGCGGGTCAGCGCGGTGGTGCCGTACCTCGCCTATGCCCGCAAGGATCGCCGCACCAAGCCCTTCGATCCTGTCAACCAGCGCTACATTGCCCAATTGTTCGAGGCAGTCGGCACTGCGCAACTCTTTGTGCTCGAAGCACACAATGTGGCAGCGTTGGAAAACGCATTCCGTTGCCAGGTTGTTCACCTGGAAGCGCACCGCGCTTTCGATACCGCTGTCGATTTGATTGCAAGGCAAGACGCCGGAACGCCGCTCGTGGTGGCGTCGCCCGACCCCGGCGGCGTAAAGCGTGCGCAGCTCTGGCGCGAGGAACTGGAAGCCAGCTCCCGCCACCCTGTGGGATTTGCAATGGTTGACAAGCGGCGCAGCGCGGGCGTGATGAGTTCGCAGGAAATCGTCGCGGGCAATGTGACGCAAGCCGTCGTATTGCTGATCGATGATCTGATTGCCACGGGTGGCACGCTTGTGCACGCGGCACGCGCGCTGCGCTCGGAGGGGGCATCCAAGGTGATCGCTTTCGCCGCTCACGGGCTATTCGTGGGGAATGCGTGCGATGCGCTCGCCGACGACTCGATTGAGCAGATCGTGGTGACCGACAGTGTTCCCTCGTTCCGGGTGGCGGACCGCACCGAATTGAGACGAAAGCTGAAGACGGCGTCATGCGTGCGACTGTTCGGGCAAGCGATTCGGGAGAGTCATTCCTCATTCACGCGCTGAAGGCAATGCTGTACCCTTGGTCGCGCCAGGGAGTAGTCTCGACAGCGCGATGGCCGTGCCCCTGAGAT
>DASTGE010000631.1:0-3245 GCA_035719405.1 Burkholderiaceae bacterium | reverse complement strand
GGTCGAGACCGGGCGCGAAGGCATAGATCTCGACGCTGGCAGGCGTGTTGCCGACATTGATGGCCGGGAAGCTGCCCGGGGCGACCGAGCGGATGCTGGAGGGAAAGCCGGAAGTGGTGCCGAACACCTCGTCAAGCTCCCTGCGCAGTCGATCGACTTCGCCAAACAGCCCGCCGGGAAAGTTCCAATACGATTCGTACATGAAAGACTCCTTTCCTTCAGGTGGAGGAAGCCGTCTCTGACTTCGTCCTCCTCGCGAGATAGGAGCTTCGCGCGCGAGTTCAAGAGGGTGGCCGCGCGGTCGTTGCGGGTATCTGAGCAGGGTCAAGAGTAGACCTGTGTTTCGGCTTCAGCACGCCCGTCGCCAGGGCGGTGCCGGTGAGAATCACCGCGCAGCCGATCAGCATCGCTTGTGTGATGGCCTCTTGAAGGAAGAGGGCGCCCCACAGCACGGCGAACGCAGGGACGAGGAAGGTGACGGCAATTGCGTTGGCCGGACCGACGCTGCGGATGAGCCTGAAATACATGACGTAGGCAATACCCGTGCACATCAGGGCGAGGCCGAGCGCCGCACTCCATGCCGTTGCGTCGGGCATTTGGGCCGGCCAGAGCCAAAGGCCAGGCACGGCCAGCGCCACCGCTGAAGACAGCTGACTCCCGGCCGCCAAGACCATCGGGGGCAAGTCGCCCAGCCGCTTCTTCGTATAGTTGACCGAAAAGCCATACAGAACAGCGGCCAGCAGGCACGCCAGGACCGCCCAGCCTGTGGCAAGACCGGTTGCACCCGGCTTGAAGCTCGCCTTGTCCCACGCCAGCCACAACACGCCGCCGAACCCGATCGCCAGACCGACAAGGCGCCAGCCGGCGGGGCGCTCGCGCAGCCACCACCATGCGATCAGCATCCCCCACAACGGAGTGGTCGCGTTGAAGATCGAGGACAGCCCGGAAGTGATCGACAGCGCTGCAAAGCTGAAGCACAGAAAGGGAATGGCCGAGTTGGTGAGACCGACCAGGAAGACACGCTTCCAATGTCGAGCGAGCAGGCGGGCTTCGCCTTTCAGCGTCAGCAGCGGGACGAGGAACAGCGAGGCGCCGCATACGCGCACGAAGGCGAGCGCCACGGGGCCGAACTCCGTTGCGCCTATGCGCATGAACAGGAAAGAGGCGCCCCAGATGGCGGCAAGGGAGATCAGTTCTGCGAGGTCGGACCGTTTCATGATGCCGACTCTACGAGAGCGCGGGATGCAGGCCGATGAGACTTTCGCTCCGACTGTTGCGAGGATGTCATCGTCGCCGCTTCGTGCTCCAGCAGGGCCTGCTTGCGGCCAAGTCCGCCGGCATAGCCTGTCAGCTTCCCGTCACTGCCGAGCACGCGATGGCAGGGGACGATGATGCTCACCGGGTTGCGAGCGACGGCCGCGCCCACCGCTCGCATGGCCTCTGGCGCTCCGATCGCTCGTGCGATCTCGGAATAGCTGCGCGTCGTCCCATGCTCGATCGTTTGCAGCACCTTCCACACGCGCCCCTGAAAGGGCGTGCCGCGCAGATCGAGCGGCAGGCTGAATCGTGTGAGCCCTTTTCCGAAGTACGCCTCGAGCTGCTCGCAAGCGGCGACGATGCAGGGATGCTGTCGATCATGAGGTGCAAGGAGCTGACCGGGGTGGTGGGCCTGGCCGTCGAACCAGGCGCCGGTCAGCCCGCATTCGGTGGCCGCCAGCGTGATCGGTCCCAGAGGCGACAGCCAGCGCGCCTGCGCGACGAGATTCGTGTGGGCGATGAAGGTCGATTTGCTCATGCTCCGGTCTCCAGTGACTGCCAAAGCCGCATCACCGCGTAGGCCCGCCAGGGGCGCCATGCCTCGGCTTGCTGCTCCACTTGCCCGACATCACGCGTGTGCAGCGCGTTAAGCACGCCGATGTCCGTGGGGACGAATGCGTCGGGCCAGGCGAGCGCGCGCATGGCAATCAACTGCACCGTCCACTCCCCGATGCCGGGCAGCACCCGCAGTGCATCCATGGTCGATGACAAAGGAGCGCCACGATGAAGGCAGATCCGGCCCGCATGCACTTCCCCCGCAAGCACCTGCAGCGCCCGCACCCGCTGCCGGACGATGCCGAGCTTGCCGATCGCCTCCGGGTCGGCCCTGGCAATGGTGTCGGGCGAGGGGAACAGGCGCGCCAGCCGCGGGAAAGGTGTCTCGATGAGATCGCCGAAGCGCTCGACGAGCCGGCACACCAGCGTTCGTGCTGCAGCCACCGTCACCTGCTGGCCGAGGATCACCCGTGTGGCGATCTCGAAGCCGTCGAAGCCGTTGGGCACGCGCACTCCCGGCCTGGGCTCGGGCGGCAGTCCGTTCTTCAATGCGGCCTCGATCAGCTGCGGGTCGGCGTCGAGGTCTAGCGCCTGGCGCACCCGGTGCAGGACGGCAACAGCCGCGGGCGCCAATGAAGGTGCGAGGCGGACGTGCACCTCGTGCCGCTCAGGGGCGAATCGAAGTGCAATCCAGCCTGACAAGCTCTTGCCGGCACACGGGAGGCACAAGGTTCGGGAGAACTCCTGTCCCTCGACCGTCTCGACGCCATCGATGCAGCGCGCACCGAAGAAGCGCAGCACGCCTTCGATGTCGTAAGGTGGCCGGTAGCCGAGCTTCAACAGGGGGCCCTCCGTTGCAGCCGCTCCTCGTTCGCGCCGCAGCGCGGTGGGGCTCATGCGGTAGCGCTTCGCGAAGGCGGCGTTGAAGCGTCGCACGCTCGCGAAGCCGCTCGCCAGCGCGACCTGGGCGACGGCAAGGTCCGTATCGGTGAGCAGGTGCTTGGCCTGCAGCAGACGCTGGGTGCCGAGGTATTCGATGGGCGACACCCCGAAAGCGTCCAGGAGGATACGGCGCAGATGGCGACCGGTGACTCCGAGCTGTTGTGCGACCTCCGGGATCGATCCCGCGCCCCGGCCCTGTGCCATGCCGTCCAGCATGCGCGCCGCGTGCTGCGCGAGCACTTGCGACGAGTCCATCAAGGAAAGCCCGGGTGCAAGCTCCGGCCGGCAGCGCAGGCAGGGCCTGAAGCCGGCACGCTCCGCGCTCGCGGCGTTGGCGAAGAACCGGCAGTTCTCGCGCTTGGGCGTGCGCACCCGGCACACGGGCCGGCAGTAAATGCCGGTGGAAGTGACACCGACGAACATGCGCCCGTCGAAACGTGGGTCGCGTGCCTTGAGCGCGAGGTAGGCAGCGTCGGGTTCGAGGGTCATGG
>DASTGE010000630.1:0-2632 GCA_035719405.1 Burkholderiaceae bacterium | reverse complement strand
CGCCCGCAGAGCTACTACGACTACGCGCCATGGCGCGGCCGCTGGGATCTGGATGGCGGTGCATTCATGAACCAGGCCAGCCATTATGTGGACATGGTCGACTGGCTGGTGGGCCCCGTCGACAACGTGCATGCCTACACGGCCACCCTCGCACGCGACATCGAGGCTGAGGACACCGGTGTCATGTCCCTGCGTCTGCGCTCCGGCGCGCTCGCATCGATCAACGTGACCATGCTCACCCACGGCAGGAACTTCGAGGGCAGCATCACGGTGCTCGGCGAGAGGGGCACCGTTCGCGTCGGAGGCGTCGCGGTCAACGAGATCCAGCATTGGGAGTTCGAGGATCCGCGGCCGGAGGACGAGCAGGCGAAGTCGGCCAATTACGCACCGCCGTCGGTGTACGGCTTCGGCCATCCGCTGTACTACGACAACGTCATCCGCACCCTGCGGGGCGAGACCGATGCCGCCGTCGATGGCTACGAAGGCCTGCGCTCGCTGGAGGTGATCATCGCTGCCTACCGTTCGGCGCGCGACGGTGTGCGCGTGGGCTTGCCGCTGGTGTTCTGAGGAGCCGGACCATGGCCGTGACGATTCATCCGAGCGCAATCGTCGACGAAGGTGCTCGACTGGGCGAAGGTACTCGGGTGTGGCACTTCGCGCACGTATGCGCCGGAGCGCGCATCGGCTCGCACTGCTCTCTGGGGCAAGGCGTGTACGTCGGCAATGACGTACTGATCGGCGACAACGTCAGGATCCAGAACAACGTGTCGGTTTACGACGCGGTGACGCTGGAGAACGACGTCTTCTGCGGCCCGAGCATGGTGTTCACCAACGTCATCAATCCGCGCGCGGCCGTGTCGCGCAAGCACGCGTACAAACGCACGCTGGTGAAACAGGGGGCCACCTTGGGCGCCAACTGCACGATCGTGTGTGGCGTCACCATCGGACGTTGGGCGTTCATCGGCGCGGGGGCGGTCGTGACCTCCGATGTGCCGGAGTTCGCGTTGATGGTCGGCGTGCCGGCCAGGCGCATCGGGTGGATGAGCCGGCATGGGGAGCGCCTTGACTTGCCCCCGTTCATCGATGCCGGCGCGGAACGCGAGGCGGCGTGTGCGGCGACGGGGGAGCGGTATCTGCTCAGGGGCGAGGTGTGTGCGCTCATGGGAGAGCGATGAACGTCGGCTTGGCGGGCGCAGGGAGATACTCGACAACGCGAACAGCGGCTGATCCAACGACATGACGACCCTTCCTTTCATCGACCTCAAGACCCAGTACGCAGCCCTCAAGGCGACGATCGACGCCCGCATCCAGCGGGTGCTTGACCATGGCCAGTACATCATGGGCCCGGAGGTGGCCGAACTCGAGCAGCGGCTGGCGCGCTTCACGGGCAGCCGCCATTGCGTGACCGTCGCCAGTGGCACCGAGGCGATGCTCATCGCCTTGATGGCCCTCGGCATCCGCCCCGGCGACGAGATCATCACGACACCGTTCACCTTTGCCGCCACTGCCGAGGTGATCGTGCTTCTCGGCGCGATCCCGGTATTCGTCGACATCGAGCCCGACACCTGCAACATCGACGTGGCGCTGATCGAGCCCGCAATCACCTCGCGCACCAAGGCGATCATGCCGGTGAGCCTGTATGGGCAGGTGGTTGACATGGCGGAGATCAATGCGATCGCGGGCCGTCACGGTCTCGCGGTCATCGAAGACGGCGCGCAGAGCTTCGGTGCCACCTACCAAGGCCGGCGCAGCTGTGCGCTCACCACGTTCGGCTGCACGAGCTTTTTCCCCAGCAAGCCGCTGGGGTGCTATGGCGATGGCGGCGCGCTGTTCACCGACGACGATGCGCTGGCGCAGGCCGCGCGTGAGATCCGGGTGCACGGCCAGAGCACCCGCTACACCCACACCCGTGTCGGAGTGGGCGGCCGCATGGACACGCTGCAGTGTGCCGTGGTCCTCGGCAAGCTGGAACGTTTCGATTGGGAACTCGAACGCCGGCGGGCGGTCGGCGAGCGCTACCGCAACCTGCTGAACGATGTGCCAGGGGTCGAGACTCTGGCCGTGCGCCCCGATCGCGACTGCGTCTGGGCCCAGTTCACCGTGCTCGTGGAGCGCCGGGCCGAGGTGCAACAGCGCTTGAGCGATGCCGGCATCCCCACTTCGATTCACTATCCCAAGCCCCTGCATCACCAACCCGCTTATGCCGCCTATGGTTCGGAGCAGGGCTGCCCCCAGAGCGTGCGGGCAGCCGAGCGCGTGCTGAGCCTGCCGATGAGCGCCGATCTATCGGAGGCCGACCAGGAGACGGTGGTGGCGGCAGTGCGCCGGGCACTCCAGACTTGACGCAGCGTTGCATGTCGCAATCGGGGCTGGTCCGCGCGACGCTCACACTGCTGGCGGGCGGCGTTCTGGCCCAACTCGTGCCGCTGCTGCTGGGTCCGCTGCTCACGCGCGTGTACGGCCCGGCCGAGTTCGGCACTTATCACCTGTTCTCGGCTGTGGCTGCGAACATCGGCGTCGTCGCCTGCGCTCGGTATGAGTTCGCATTGCCGCTGGCCCGGGATGAAGACGAGGCCGACAACCTGCGGGCGCTGTGCGTGCGGATCCTGGCCGTCGTGACGCTGGCCAGCAT
>DASTGE010000629.1:0-2210 GCA_035719405.1 Burkholderiaceae bacterium | reverse complement strand
GGAACAAACGTCTACACCAGCACCTTCAGCAGCAGACGCGCCGCCAACCGGTTGTCCCACACGGCGCGGTTCAGCACCCGGTGCCAGGTCACGAAGTGCCGATCCTGCCTGGGTTCGCGGTCCCAGGGCACACGCGGCCGGGAGTGACCCAGGGAAAGCCGCAGTTTTCCTGGGTTTTTGCTCCGGCCACCGCTGAGAAAATGCGGAAAACCTAGACACACGCACACGAGAATATCAGTAGCATTTACGGCGCTAACATGCTTACGCCATAGGCATGTATTTGCGCATCACCGAGCGGCGTAACCGCGATGGCTCCGCCGTCGCCTATTACGCCCTTGCCGAAAACGTCTGGAATGCCCAGGCCAAGCGCTCCGAAGCGCAGGTCATCCACAACTTCGGCCGTGCCGATCAACTCGACAAAGCCGCCTTGCAGCGCCTCATCGCCTCCATCCAACGCGTTATCGACGCCGATGCCGCCGGTGCCATTGCCAGCCGCGGCAAGGCCAGCCTCCCCGACATCGAGATCGACGCCGTCTTCGAACTCGGCGTCGTGCTGGCCGCCCGCGCCCTGTGGGAGGAACTCGACATCGGCGAGGCCATCCGCTCCCGCCTGATGCGCGCACACCTGAGCGCGCCGCATGAGATGGCCCTGTTCGCCATGGCGGCGCAGCGCCTCGATGATCCGGGCTCGAAACTGAGTTGCGCCACCCGCTGGCTGCCCGACATCGCCTGGCTGCCGGAGGCGGACACCCTGGCCGTCGACCAGCTCTATCGCGCGCTCGACTTCCTCGCCGTCTGGTCTGACGAGATCGAGCGCGACGTGTTCCTGCGCAGCGCCGACCTGCTGCGTCTTGATATCGACCTGATCTTCTATGACACCACCACCGCCTACTTCGAAATCGACGAACCGGACGAGCACTGCGAGCTGTGGGCTGGCAAGCTGTTCGCGCCGCTGCGCCAGTTGGGCCACAACAAGGAGGGCCGCGACAACCAGCCGCAGGTGATCATCGCCATGGCCGTCACCCGCGACGGCATGCCGGTGCGCTCGTGGGTGCTGCCCGGCAACACCGCCGACGTCGCCACGGTGGCCCGCATCAAGCAGGACCTGCACGCCTGGCGGCTCGGCCGCTGCCTGTTCGTCGGCGATGCCGGGATGTACTCGGCCGACAATCTGGTCGAACTCAGCCGCGGCCTCGGCCGCTATGTGCTGGCGGTGCCAATGCGCCGCGTCAAGGACATCGAGAACGAGGTACTGACCCGGCCGGGCCGCTACCGCAAGGTGGCCGACAACCTTGAGGTCAAGGAGGTCTGGGTCGGCGAGGGCGAGCGGCGTAAACGCTACGTGCTATGCTTCAATCCGGCCGAGGCAGAGCAGCAGCGCGCGCATCGGGCGCAGGTGCTGGCCGCACTGACGGCCGAACTGACGCTGCTTGACGAACGCAAGGAAGATCATCCGAAGGCCGCCTGTGCGCTGATGGCGTCGCGCCGCTACGGACGCTACCTCAGCACGGACCAGCACGGCCGACCGAAGCTCGATGCAGCGAAGGTCAAGGCGGCCGAGAAGTTCGACGGCAAGTGGGTGGTCATCACCAACGACGAGACGCTCACCGCCGAGGACGTGGCTCTGGCCTACAAAGGCGGCGCCATCATCGAGTCTTGCTTCAGGAGAATGAAGCAGACCGGGCTGGAGGTGCGGCCGATGTTCCATTGGGCGCCGCGGCGGATCGAGGCGCACGTCAAGCTGTGCGTGCTGGCCTTGCAGGTGCAGCGCACCGCCGAGATCCGCACCGGGCTGTCCTGGGCACGCATCGCCCACCTGCTGGGGACGCTGAAGGCGGTGCGTTATGTCGCTGAGCGGCAGACGATTGTTCAGCGCACGAAAATCGGTCCCGAGCTGGGCGGTCTGCTGAAAATGCTTGGAATATCAGCGCCTAAGCAAGTCATGGCGATGAGTGAGGCAGCCGAGACGCCCGCCACGTCATAGACACACGCCCGGAATCCGTCTTCTGTAAACTACTGATTTGGGTCACAGATTCAACGCGTGTGTCTCGTGACCGCGAACCCAGGCTTGACGCAAAGTCCGAAATGTCCCCAGTTGCCGCATTGCCAGGTCATCGGCCAATTCTTGTCGCGCTGGGCCGACGCCACTCCCGGTGCGTTGTAGAACCTGCCCAAATATTCACGAAACAAGCTACGGACCGGGGTCGTTT
>DASTGE010000628.1:0-12671 GCA_035719405.1 Burkholderiaceae bacterium | reverse complement strand
TCGAGAGGCAGGCCAGCACCGCGAGCACCATGCCGAAGCAGTGATAAAGCGGAACGGGGATGCACAGCGAGTCCCCTTCGCTGAAGCGCATCGCCTGCGCAATGAAGCGCGCATTATTGACGACGTTGTGATGCGTCAGTGTCGCGCCCTTCGGATTACCCGTGGTTCCGCTCGTGAACTGGATGTTGATGGGGTCGTGGCAATCCAGGGCGGCAGTGGCCGCGTCGAACGAGGCGCGGTCGAAGGCGCGATCGCCGATGGCAAGCACCTCGTCGTAATTGAGCATTCCTGGCGTGCGCTCCTGGCCCACGCGGATCACGAATTGCAGCATCGGCAGCCGCGCCGATGCCAGCTTCCCGGGCTCGCAGCTTTGCAATTCCGGGGCGAGCGTCTGCAGCATCTCCAGATAGTTCGACGTGCGCAGTCGCTCCGCGGACACAATCGCGCGGCAGCCGGAGGCATTGAGGGCGTACTCCAACTCGGCGAGACGGTAGGCCGGGTTGATGTTGACAAGAATGACGCCGATGCGTGCCGTGGCAAATTGAGTCACGAGCCATTCGACCCGGTTGGGAGACCAGATCCCGACACGGTCGCCGCGCTTGAGCCCCAGCGCGGAAAGACCCGCTGCCAACCGATCCGCCTCGGCCGCGAACTGCGACCAGCTCCAGCGCACGCCCTGCTCCTGAAACGCCACCGCGGGCCGGTCCGGCCAGCGCGCCGCCGTCTGCGCCAGCAGTACGGGAATGGTCAGCGTCGACAGCGGAACGTCGGTACGGCCACATACGTGCGACAGGCCGTCGGCAGGTGCGATTCCACGCCTGGAACTCGAAGGCTGGTTCATATCGTCTCCTGTTCGGTCGATCCGATGTCCAATCGTCTCCTGCGGCAGCGCCTTGCACAAGACGAGCGTGACAGAACCACAAAGGTAGGCCATCGCAAGACACGTTTGGCGCCATCGTGGTTGCAAATCGTGCCACGCCACGGGAGACTCCACCCATGGCTCACTCAGCACCTGCGGCGACACCGATGGCTTTCGTTCGCGCCATGACGGTCGCTTACGAGAAGTACGGCTGCGACCCGGGGGAAACCCTGAGGCGGGCGCGAATCACGCCGGCTCAATTGCGGCGCGACGACGCGCGCATCACTGCCGCCCAGATGGAGACCATCTCGGAGGCGGCGATGCGCGAGCTCGACGACGAGGCGCTGGGCTGGTTCGGCCGCCGGCTTCCCTGGGGCAGCTACGGAATGCTGTGCCGCGCGTCGCTCACTTCACCCAACCTCGGTGTGGCGCTGAAGCGCTGGTGCCGGCATCACCTTTTGCTGGTCGATGACGTCGAACTGAAGCTGGTCGTGTCAAGCGGGCGGGCCGAATTGACCATCGAGGAGCGCAAGGCAATCGACCCGCGCCTTCGCGAGTTCTGCCTGCTGACGCTGCTGCGCTACGCGCACGGCTTTGCATGCTGGCTCGTCGACTCGCGCATTCCCGTGCACGAGGTCGCGTTCGCCCATTCCGCACCTCCCCATCAAGCGGCCTATGGGCTGATGTTTCCCGGTCCGGTCAGCTTCGATGCGGCGACGACGCGCTTCGGCTTTGACCCGGCTTACCTTGATCTTCCCATCAAGCGGGACGAGGCCGCCTTGCGAGCAATGCTCAAGCGAGCCTTGCCGCTGACGGTGCTGCAATACCGTCGCGACCGGCTGGTCGTACAGAGGGTGCGCGAGCTGCTGCCGACGCAGACCACCGCCGAGGCCCTGTCCCGCATGCTCAACGTCTCGGTGCGTACCTTGCATCGTCAATTGAAGGACGAAGGCACATCACTGCAGGCGCTGAAAGACCAGGTCCGGCGTGACATGGCCGTCGAGATGCTGCTGCGGACGAAGCGGTCGGTGAAGCAGATTGCGCTGGCATCGGCCTTTCGCAACGAGAAGAGCTTCACCCGTGCCTTCCGCGAGTGGACGGGGGATTCACCGTCGGACTATCGGCGAAAGATGGCGACTGCCGACACGAGCCGCCGCGGCTGACGGGCCATACTGTAAGCTAGGCATCGAAGGTGCGCGACGCCCGATGACCTGTTGAGCGTCGCCTCAATCCCACCCGAAAGTGACACGCCACCCCAAGGCCGCCGGCGAGGTCGCCCCGGATGGCACTCCCGGAGTATCGCGGCTCGCCGGCATGTACAGATTGGGCCTGTGCGCAATTCCGGTCTCGCCCGATTGCTCTTCTCCCTGGATCTGAAAAGGCACACATTCATTTCATGGAACCGTATTTGAACCGTCCTGTTTCCAACAACAGCCGTGCCGCAAGCAGCGAGGGCGACAGGCTTGAGGCAACTTACGAGCCGCAGGCAGGCGAGCGGTCTGCTGGCAGGTCACGTGCCGTGCCAACGGGTGGACTCCAGCCGCGAAGCCAACCCACGTCGCGCGGCGTCCCGCTTCACGGCCTCCAGATCGCGGAACACCCGGGATCGATAGACCTGCAAACCCGGCATACCTCGAGTCGACCCAGACCGCCGAGCCCGAACACGGAGGCTGTTGGCACTTTCTCAGGTTCAGCAGTCGGGGGGGCGCAAGTATCTGCGCGGTCGCCCAGTTCTTTCGAAGAACTGTCTGACAATTCGGTTGCCGCCGGCAGTTCCGGAGCGGGTGCTCAGATGGAGCATGCAAGTGCAATGAGGATGGCGCAGGCACGCACCGCTGCCGCACACGCCCGATTCATCGTCAACCAGGACGCGGACACTTGGGAAAGCCTCTTGGCTCATCATCCTCAGGGTTGGGACCTTGACGATCCTCATGCCCGTCAGGGAGTCATGCGCTATCTTGACGAATTCATCGCGGGGCGCGATCTTCACCCTGATGTGACACACGCGATCACCGCTGCGGGGAATGATTCGGAGGAGATCATCCTCGGCCTCCTTGACGTGTTTTTCGCGGGAACTGCCGAGGTGGATTTGAATTCACCGACGGAATTACCGGCCGCTGCCCCCAACAGTTCCGAAGCGGGTGCTCAGGTGAAGGATGCAATTGCATTGAGAATAGCGCAGACGCGCGCCGCTGTCGGGGAGGCCGTGGACATCCTCACATTTGAAGCGCATGACCCGACGCACGCGGAGCTGATGAGCCATGTGGGTCTGAACTCCACAAATATCATTGATCATCTTCATGATTTCGTTGAAGGCTTTCCTCAGCGGCCGCTGGCTTCCATGGATGCTCGCAGCAGAGACAGGGTCAGCAACGACGGTCGTGTCAGAGACGACAACCGGGTCAAAGACGCAATCAACCGGGCCGGCGATGATCCGAAGAAGGTCATCGAAAACGTCCTGGAGTTGGTCAGCGAGAATCCTCCCATTCTGTCGTCCAGGCCGACATCCTCGCCTCAGCCGGCGGCGCCTCGGCCGGATGCGCCCGCCAATGATCACTCGAGGTGACTACAACCGGATCATGGAAGGATAGACCTTGTTCCGCGAAATCGCGACCGCTCCGGGTTTCGAGCAATGGCCGAGAAGCCCCAGGTCAAATCGCCCTCTCTGGGAGTTGAGCGCAACGGGGGCACAGAAACGGCGCAGAGGGAGCGGGTCCGTCAATACTCCCAGAAGATTCGCTGGAGTTCCCTGGAGTCCTGCGTCTTCGTGAGCGCCACGGCCGCCAGGATCCGCGCTTTCTGCGGATTCAGGTCGTGCGCCGCCACCCAGTCGTACTTGTCGTCGGGCTGCTCTGCGTTGCGGACCACAAAGCCGCCGCCGTTGACTCTCGACGACCGGATCACCTGCACGCCCTTCTTGCGCAGATCCACCAGCGAGGGAACAACACGGCTCGATACCGAGCCATTGCCCATGCCCGCATGGACGATGGCCTTGGCTCCGGCCCTGGCGAAGCCTTCCGGCGCAAGGTCACTCACGTTGCCGTAGCCATAGACGATCTCCACCGGCGCCAATGCATCGATGCGGTCGATGTCGAATTCGGAGTTCATGGTGTGCCGCTTCAGGGGCGCGCGGAACCAGTAGGTCCGACCTTCGACCACCATGCCGAGCGGCCCCCACGGGCTCTTGAACGCCTCGGTCTTGATGTTGATCGCCTTCGCGACGTCACGCCCCGTGTGGATCTCGTCGTCCATGCTCACGAGCACGCCCTTGCCCCTTGCATCCGGAGTCGCGGCGACGATGACCGCGTCGTAGAGATTCAGTATGCCGTCAGCCGACATGGCGGTGCCTGGCCGCATGGAGCCGACGACGACGATGGGCTTGTCGGTGTGGACGACCAACCCGAGAAAGAAGGCCGTCTCCTCCAATGTGTCGGTGCCGTGGGTGATGACGATGCCATCGACATCGGCCTGCTTCGCGAGTGCGGACACGCGCTTGCCCAGTGTCATCAGGTGCTCGTTCGTGAAGCTTTCCGAGGCCACCTGGAACACTTGTTCGCCACGCACGTTGGCAATGTCCTTCAACTCGGGAATGCCGGCGATCAGCTTGTCGACGGGCACTTTCGCGGCCTGATAAGTGGCGCTCGATTGGGCGTTGGCGCCCGCACCGGCAATGGTGCCGCCTGTGGCGAGCACGACGACGTTCGCAAGTTGCCTGTCGGCGGCAACCGAGGGCTGCGCCGCCACCAGCGACAGCGCGCACAGCAGGACAAGGCTTTGCAACTTGTGCAAGAGTGACATGGAATTCCTTTCGGATCGAAGGTGAAGAATCAGGAGGAGGCGTTGCGGGTCGATGGCATCAGGAGGGCATCGCTTGCGGTTGGGCAGAGACTGCGATCTCTTCTTCCTCCACACCCGCTGCCGCTCCCTCGCCTGCCAGTTCGCCTTCCCATTTCGCGACCACCGCCGTCGCGATGCCGTTGCCGATGACGTTGGTCGCCGTGCGACCCATGTCGAGAATCTGGTCGATTCCCATGATCAGCAGCACGCCGGCCTCGGGCAGGCCGAACATCGGCAGGACCGCGGCCACGACGACCAGCGAGGCGCGAGGCACGCCGGCGATGCCCTTGCTGCTGACCATCAGCACCAGCAGCATTGTCACCTGCGTGGCCAGCGACATCTCGACGCCGAATGCCTGCGCGACGAAGAGCGCGGCGAAGGCCTGGTACATCATCGAGCCGTCGAGGTTGAACGAATAGCCGAGCGGCAGCACCAGGCCGGCAACCTTGTCACGCACGCCGAAGGCTTCGAGCCCCTCCATCGTCTTCGGGTACGCCGACTCGCTGCTTGCAGTGGAGAAGGCGATCATCGTCGGCGCGCGCAGCAGCTTCAGCAGTTTGACGACCGAGCCGCCGAGGAAGAATCGGCCGGCGGCGATGAGCACCACCCACAGCGCGGCCAGGCCGGCATAGAACGAGGCGATCAACTTGCCGTAGGTGAGCAGCACCCCGAGTCCTTGCGCGGTGATGACCGACGCAATGGCCGCGAACACCGCGACCGGCGCAAGCCGCATCACGCCGTTGGTGATCTTCAGCATCACGTGACCGACGCGATCGATCTGTTTTACGAGGGCCATCGTCGTCTCATCCTTGAAGCCCGCCAGCGCGAAGCCGAACGCCACCGCGAACACGAGAATCTGCAGGATCGAGTTTTGCGCGAGCGCCTGGAAGACGCTAGTCGGCACCACCTGCGCGACGAACTCCTTGAAGTTGAGCGACGAAGTCTTGAGGTGGGTCGCGGCCGCCGCGTCGGGCAGTGGCAGGCCGAGGGCGGCACCGGGGCGCAGCAGGTCGACGAACACCAGGCCGAGTGTCAGCGACACGAGCGATGCGACGATGAACCAGCCGAGCGCCTTCACGCCGATGCGGCCGACGGCCTTGGTGTCGCCCATGCTGGCAATGCCGGCGACGAGTGTCGCGAACACGAGCGGCGCGATCACCATCTTGATCAGCCGCAGGAAGATGTCGGTGACGATGCCGAAATAGCCGGCGATCTCCTTTGCGTGCGCGGGGTCGGTCACGAAACGGTTGCATGCGTATCCGACAACGATGCCGGACAGCATGCCGATCAGGATCCAGGTAGTGAGCTTGCGGGGCAGTTTCACGCTTATGTCTCCGAACTAAGATTTGCCCTGGTATTGCTCCCTCTCCCGCCGGGGGGAGAGGGTTGGGGTGAGGGCAGCATCGCGGACGCCTTGATTCGGCGTAATGGCGACACGTTGGGTCTCACCCCTGCCTCTCCCGCAAAGCGGGAGAGGGAATGAAACCTCAAACAGCAGCGATGGGCTGCGGCCGGGTCAACAATTCCGGCGCGAGAATCGCGTCAAGTTGTTCGGCTGACAACAACCCCTTCGCGATCACAATGTCGTAGACGCTGCCGCCACTCGCATGCGCCTGCTGCGCGACGGCTGTCGCATTGGCATAGCCGATGTACGGATTGAGTGCGGTCACAATGCCGACCGAGTTCTCGACCTGTGCGCGAAGGTGCGCCCGATTCGCCGTAATGCCCTTCACGCACCGCTCGGCGAGCGTGATGCACGCATTGCGCAAATGGGAAATGCTCTTGAAGAGGCTGTAGCCGATCACCGGCTCGAACGCATTGAGCTGAAGCTGTCCGGCCTCGGCGGCGAAACTCACCGTCAAATCGTTGCCGATCACCTCGAACGCCACCTGATTCACCACCTCGGGAATCACTGGATTGACTTTGCCCGGCATGATCGAAGAGCCGGCCTGCATCGGCGGCAGATTGATCTCGCCGAAGCCCGCCCGGGGGCCCGAAGACAGCAACCGGAGGTCGTTGCAGGTCTTCGACAGCTTCACCGCCACACGCTTAAGCACGCCCGAGATCTGCACGAAGGCGCCGCAGTCCTGCGTCGCCTCCACCAGATTGGGTGCGGTGACCAGCGCAAGACCGGTGATCGTCGAGAGATGCCGGCACACCAAAGCCGCATAGTCAGGATGCGCCGTGATGCCAGTGCCGATGGCCGTGGCGCCGAGGTTGATCTCGCGGATCAACGCAGCTGCCTCGGCCAGCCGCTGCTCGTCCTCGCCCAGCATCACGGCGTAGGTCGAGAACTCCTGCCCCAATGTCATCGGCACAGCGTCCTGAAGCTGCGTGCGCCCCATTTTCAGCACGTCACTGAATTCATCCGCCTTGCGCTCGAACGCAAGCCGGAGGGTCGCCATGGCCGCGACGAGGCGCTGGATGCCGAAGGTGGTGGCAAGCTTCAACGACGTGGGGTAGACGTCGTTGGTGCTCTGGCTCATGTTGACGTGCTCGTTGGGATGCAGCACCGCATACTCGCCCTTCGCGTGGCCGAGCAATTCGAGCGCGAGATTCGCAATCACCTCGTTGGCATTCATGTTGGTCGATGTGCCCGCGCCTCCCTGGATGACATCGACCACGAACTGATCGTGGAGCCTGCCCTCTCGCAGCGCCTCGCTCGCGGCGACAATCGCCCCGCAGCGCCGCTCGTCGAGCAGGCCGAGGTCGCGGTTGGCCAGCGCCGCCGCCTGCTTCACGCACGCCAGCGCGCGGATCAAATCCCCAAAGGCGGAGATCGGCGTTCCGGTAATCGGAAAGTTCTCGACCGCGCGAAGCGTGTGGACGCCGTAATAGGCATCGGCAGGGACCTCACGGTCGCCGAGAAGATCGTGTTCGATTCGGGTCTTTGGCTGTGTCATCGCCAACTGTCGTGGTTGAAAGACCCGCAGCGTACGAATGGCTCGATGCCTGCGCAAAGCCTATACCGTTGCGGCATAAGCCGATGTAGCCGGCGATTGCCGTCGAATTGCAGGCTCAGGCAGGCTCGGGGACGCGCGCGACGTTTTCCGAAAGGTATTGCCACAGCTGCCGCAGCAATGGCTTGGTGTTGTCCATCGAGCGATACAGCCTCACCTCCAACTCCGTGCCCCAGGCCGGGCCGCCGGCCGGCAGCAGCCGGTGCTCATCCAGCTCGTGCCGGACGCAGCTCTCCGGCAGCCAGCCCAGTCCGTGCCCCGCGACGAGCATTTCCTTCACCGCCTCCGACATGTGCGTCTCGAAGCAACGCGAGAGATGATGCGGCTCGGGCGACTTCAGCAGGATCATCTCGACCACGTTGCCGAGAAAGGCGCCCGGCGCATACGCCACGAATGGCAGCGGACTGCCTTTGCGTCCCGGCAGCCGGAACATCGGCTTGCCGCCGTCGTCCGGTGCGCAGTAAGGCAGCATGGCGTCGACGCGCAGCACGAGGTACGGAAAGCGATTGGGATCCAGCAGCACCGGCAGCTGCGGATGGTGATAGACCATTGCCAGGTCGCAGCCTCCGTCGACGAGCACCCCCACCGCCTCGGGCACATTGACAGCCGACACCCGCGCCCGCAACGGACCGAAGCTCTGGTTCAGATCCTTCAGCCAGCCGGGGAAGTAGGTGAACATCAGCGTGTGGGCAACCGCGAGGTGCAACGCGTTGTCGGCCATCTCCTGCTCGCCTCGCAGCATGCTGCGCGCCGCGTAGATCTGCCGCAGGATGTCGGCCGCGATGCCGCGGAAGAACCTGCCGGGCGCGGTTAGCGCGAGCGGGCTGGAACTCCGATCGACGAGCGTCACCCCCAGCCACGCCTCAAGCGCCTGGATGCGACGGCTCAGCGCCGGCTGCGTCACGTGACGCAGCCGGGCGGCGCGGGAAAAGCTGCGGGTATCTGCAAGCGCGAGGAAGTCCTCGATCCACTTGGTTTCCATGCCTGTTTCCGTGGCTGCAAGCGAACAGCTCGATCGCACTATACGGACGATGGCCAAACTGCATTCGTGTGACTGCACTCGAAGTTTCCCGATGTGCCCGCGCCGACGACTTCGGCCCTCATTCTTGCGCTCGCGCTTCTACGGAGGCATGCTTGCGTGACCGCGCCCGTACACAGAGCGCGGCTGGAGACAAGCATGGTGGTCGTCGTGTTTCGCGCCCGCCTTCGCAAGGGCGTCGACATGACCCGTCTCGAAAGCACGGGCGCCCGGATGTACGAGCTGGCGTCCAGCATGCCGGGGTTCGTGTCCTATAAGGATTACGCGGCACCGGATGGCGAGAGCCTGACGCTTATCGAGTTCGAGACCGAGGATGCGGTCCTCGCGTGGCGGGAACATCCCGAGCACCGCGGCGTGCAGGAACAGGGCCGCCAGGAGTTCTTCAGCGAATACCACATCCAGGTCTGCGCCCCGTTGCGCGACTACCGCTTTTCGCCATCGGAGGGACGGCGTGAGCTGCCGATGGGCCAACGAGGCGGAAATGCCAAACTTTGATCCCCTGGCGCTCAAGATCTTCGTGTCGTCACCTGGCGACGTCGGGCAGGAGCGCGCCATCGCAAGGGAAATCATCAGCGGCATGGCGAACGAGCCGCTGCTGCGCGGGAAGGTGATGCTCGAGCCGGTGGACTATGCCCATCCGAGTGCGTCCACCCCGATGGAAGCCCGCACCGCACCGCAAGCCAGCGTCAACGAATTCAAGGGATGCCCGGCCGACTGCGACCTCACCATCGTCATCCTCTGGAGCCGGCTCGGATCACCTGCGCGCGGCGTCGACGGCACGCGCTACACCTCGGGCACCGTGTGGGAGTACGAGAACGCCCTTACTGGGCGCGGGCCGGTGTGGGTCTACCGACGGACGACCGAGCCGATGATGGCGGTAAACGACCCCAAGGCGGACGAGAAGCGGGCACAGTATGGGGCAGTTCAGACGTTCTTCGAGCGCTTCTCCGATGCCGAAGGTGCACTCACCGGCGGCTTCACCCGCTACGACAAGCCGGAGGAATTCGGCAGGCTGCTGCACCAGCATCTGGAGGCGTTCATCGGCAAGCGCCTCGAAACCCTCACACCAGACCCCTCCCGGCCCGCACAAACGGGCCCGGTCGTGCCTTATCTGGTCCCCCACATGCCACGCCCCTATACAGTCGTCGGGCGGGAGCGGGTGTTGGCGAAGATGTGGCGGGCCATTAGTGCGGGACAGAATTGCAGCCTTGTCTTCCTTGCCGGAGTGGGCAAGACCACTGCCGCCGTCGAACTTTTGAGGCGCCGCAAAGATGATGTCCTGACCGAGTTTCCGGGCGGCGTACTCTGGGCCGACATCGGACGCCATTTGCAGTTGCAGGTGCAGCTTCGTTCCTGGGCGCAGGCGCTGGGCGTTCCATCATGGCAACTCGCCGCAGCCACCTCCGACGACGATTTCAAACGGCTGGTCTCAGAGGCTCTCGGCCAGCGGCGCGCCCTGATGGTGCTCGACGACGTCTGGCAGGCCGCCGACGCACTGCAGATGATGGAACTCGGGCCGCAGTGCGTGAGCATCGTCACCACGCGGCTCAAGCGCGTCGCGGAGGAGTTGTCCGCAGAGGAGAACGTGACCCGCGTGGATGAACTCGGAGAGGAAGACGGCCTGAAACTGCTGCGCGAGATTGCCCCCCATGCCGTCGGCTCCGACCCGGCGGCAGCACGGGCGTTGGTGTCTTCGGTCCAGGGCCTGCCCCTGGCGCTCGTGCTCGCCGCAAGGTTTCTGAAGCGCGAATCGGGCGACCGTGACCCCGACCGCATCCGCGAAGCGTTCGAGACCTTGCGGCAGGCAGGAAGCCTCCCACCGGGCGAAGACCGCGGCGTGCGCGAGATCATTGACGTGAGCGTCGCCGCCCTGCACTCCGACGCCGCCCGCCGCACCCTGGAGAACCTGTCGATTTTTCGCCCCAAGCCGCACCGGATCACGAAGGCCATGGCGCACGAAGTTTGCGATGCGCCGAATGCCTCGCTCTACGAACTGAGCGACATGGGGCTGATCGAATCCTGCGGGGACGGCGACTACTCGATGCATCGCATTGTGACCGAGTACGCGCGCGAGAAACTCCCGGCCGAACGCCGTCGGGATCTCCATCGGCGTGCGCTCGCCTGGTACGGCGCGCAACTGAGCGACGACGTGAAAGGCGACCCCGACGCCTACCTGGACTGGTATCGCTACGAGCAGCCCGAGTGGCAAGCCACCAAGGATGCGTGGCTTTACCATTTGGCTGCCAGCGGCGACGAAATTGGCAGCACGCTGGCTTTTCTCCGCGTCTATTTCGACGCGTTCTGGTGGTGGGGCTATTACCAGCAATTTCCCTTCTGCGAACGCATGATCCGGGAATGGAGCGCGCGCGACGTAGGGCCTGGCCAGCGTGACGGCCTGCGACAACTCGCAGCGTTTTCCCGCGCTTATCCAGCGGGGCGGGAGAAGCATGTCGATCCGGCTCGATGGAAAACGGTGCGCGAGGCGCTGGATCACCTTCGACGGGCGCTGAAGCTGGAAGGCAGCTTCGATACCATTGCAGGCATTGATTCGCGCCGCGTGCGTGCCTACACCGACTTCTTTCTCGCAGAGGCCTTCAATTACGGCGAAGGAGATTTTCGCAATGGTCTCGCGCTTTACCGCGACGCGCACGACGAACTCGTCACTCTCAGCGATCTCTGGTCTGCGGCCTATGTGAGCTACTACATGGGGCAGGTTCTGCTGGAGCGCGGCGACGCTGACGCCGCGCGGAGGCAGGCCGAAATCGGCCTCGACGAGGCGCACGAGGAAGCCCCGCTGTCCAAGCGCGATCCCGAATTGCTGGCCCACCATTGGAGACTCCTGGGCGACGCCCGACTTGCCCGCGGAGAGGTCCAAAGCGCACTCGCGTCGATGAAGCGCTCCGCCTTCTACGCCTTTGCCTTCCAGGCGATACCGAAGTCGGCAGACACGTACACGGTGGCCTTCTATTGCGAAATCACGCAACGCATTGCTGCGAGCGTATCGACTTTGCTGGACGAACAGCCGGCTGCCGGCATGCGGCTCGCCAAAGGCTTGCAGGCCGCATGGGGTCCGTGGTGGGAGCGTCACGAGCGGCTCGAACGGACAGAGCTCACGCAGTTGCGGCGCGGGGACATCAGATGGCTTGTCCGTTGCCTGTTTCCGGTCGTGCCCCCCGAAGAGGAAGTTTCAGTCACGGGCGCGGAATTCGCCCTCCAAGTACGCGAAGTCATCGAACCGCTTCGGACGGCGGCAGGCATTCGGGCGAACTGACGGTCGCGCCGCCCGAATATTGGCGGTAGGGAATCCTTAGCACGAATGGCACTTACTTTGGGCTCCCATCCACTGGCGGTACGCGTAAGTGGTTGAAAGGAAAGGGGGGATGCAGACGGGAGGCCGGCCCATGATCGGTAGCATGGTTGGTTGCGAAACACACACAGGCCATCAACCAAAGGCCAGCCAGCATGGATCGTAAAGCTCAAAGCGTCTTGCATCAACGTCGGCGCAGCATCATGCGTCGTGCGAAGTCGACCGAAGCTGTGGAGTACTTCAATGCGCTGACGAGCGCGGAGTTGCTCGATGCGACCGAGGCGTCGCTGCCCGCACACCGTGAGCGGCTGTATCCGCCGACGGTCACGCTGTCGATGTTCATGCGGCAGACATTGGAGGCCGATGGCTCGTGCCAGAAGGCGG
Source organism: Burkholderiaceae bacterium (assembly GCA_035719405.1). Classification (GTDB taxonomy): domain Bacteria; phylum Pseudomonadota; class Gammaproteobacteria; order Burkholderiales; family Burkholderiaceae_C; genus CAMLIZ01. Next base: position 285 of record DASTGE010000628.1, on the reverse strand, counting down.
TCAACAGTTGGGCCGCACAGCGCGCAGCCGATGGTTTGAGCGCGTGCAGCGTTCGTACTGGCGCCTATTGCAAGGCTCGCAAGAGGCTGCCACTGGAGATGATCAATAAGCTCACACGTCAAACAGGCCAGAGGCTGAGCGAAAGTAATCGTTTAGTCCCCCTGACTCGATGCACAATGCGTCCCCATCCAAATGACGAGGGCAAGCGAGCTGACGGGGCATGGCGAAGCTGAGCGATCACGATCTGAAGCAGATTGACGCTGCGTGGTTGGCCAAGCAACCGGA
>DASTGE010000627.1:0-7532 GCA_035719405.1 Burkholderiaceae bacterium | reverse complement strand
CAGGCTGAGATTGGCACGGACACAGCGCGATCGATGCTGCGGTCTGCGAGGACATGCCCCGGGGAAACCCCGGACCGGTCGGGACTGCGCCGCTTACGCAGCGGCAAGCCGCACCGGCACCCGGCGCCGCCCCGGCCCACGCTGAAAGGTGCCGAAGCGTCCGGTGACCCGTGCCCCGCAGTGCGGACATGCGCCGGACGGACCCACATCGCAGCGCTCCACCTCATACCAGTCGCGCACGATCAGCGCTGCGCGGCAACCGGGGCAGAACGTTGTGCCGCCTTCGGTGTCGTGCACATTGCCGGTATAGACGTGGTGCAACCCGTTGGCCAATGCGATCCGGCGCGCGCGACGCAGTGTCGACGGCGGCGTGGGCGGCACCTCAGTCATCTTGTAGTCGGGGTGGAACGTGGTGAAGTGCAGCGGCACGTCCAGGCCGAGGTGCGCCGCGATCCAGCGTGTCATCGCGTCGATCTCGTCGTCGGCGTCGTTATGGCCGGGGATCAGCAGGGTCGTGATCTCGAACCAGCAGCTCGTCTCGTGCTTCAGGTACTCCAGTGTCTCGAGCACGGGCGCCAGGTGTGCACCGGTCTGCTGACAGTAGAACTTCTCGCTGAACGCCTTCAGGTCGACATTGGCCGCATCCATCTTCGCGTAGAAATCGCGGCGGGGTGCGGCGTGCATGTAGCCGGCAGTCACTGCCACGCTGGCGATGCCGAGTGCATGGCAGGCATCGGCCGTGTCCATTGCGTACTCGGCGAAGATCACCGGATCGTTGTACGTGAAAGCGACGCTGTGCGCGCCATACGCCCGCGCCGCCGACGCAATGCGCTCGGGCGATGCCTCATCCATGAGCCGGTCCATCTCGCGGCTTTTCGAGATGTCCCAGTTCTGACAGAACTTGCACGCGAGGTTGCACCCGGCCGTGCCGAAGGAAAGCACGCTGGAGCCTGGATGGAAGTGGTTGAGCGGCTTCTTTTCGATGGGGTCGATGCAGAAGCCGGAGCTGCGGCCGTAGGTGGTGAGCACCATCTCGTCACCGCAGCGCTGGCGTACGAAGCACAACCCGCGCTGGCCCTCGTGCAGACGACAGTCGCGGGGACAAAGGTCGCACTGGATTCGCCCGTCGTCCAGGCGGTGCCACCAGCGCGCCAAGGTGGTGGTGGTCACGCAGGTTCCTCCATCGCCAGCGACGCGTATCCGACGACCCGCCGCTTGTCGCCAGCGGTGTCACCCGAGTTGCGCATGTCGAGCAGACGCGGTTTCAGGCCTCGGTTGCGAGCGACCTCGAGGGCGCCAGCGAGCGCGAACGCGCCGCAGGCGCGCTGAGGTTCGATGTCTGGATCCAGTGCAAGGATCCGGTCCACCGTGACCCGATCGACCGATCGCGCCTGCTGATACGGCAGATAGTGCGAGAGGTCGGTACTGACCACGACGAGGGTCTCGTCGCCGCCCCAAAGCCGTTCGAGCACGCGGGCCACGGCTTCGCGCGGCACGCGCCCGACCGCCATCGGCACCAGGCTGAAGCCGTCCCCGAGTACGAACTGCAGGAAAGGCAGCTGCACCTCGAGGGCATGCTCCGAGGCATGGGTGACGTCGTCACGCACGACGGGCTGCGCAAGGTCTTCCAGCTGCGCAAAGGCATCGTGGTCGATGGTCACGCGTCCCAGCGGCGTCTCGAAGGCGGGGGCGCGTGGGGCGGCGATGCCGCTCAGGTACACGGTGTGGGCCGGGCCGAGCAGCACGACCCGGCGGATGCCATTCGCCTGCCGCAGGGTCGAATAGGCATGGGCCGCCACGGGACCGGAGTAGCGATAGCCGGCATGCGGGGCGACGAGGAGCTTGGGCACCCGTCGGCTCGGGGCATCGTCGGGCACGTCGGCGAGCAGCTGCCGGACTTGCGCGCCGAGCGTCGCGCGCTCGGCGGGATAGAACAGGCCGGCGACGGCGGCGGGGCGCGCTGAAGACATCATCGTTGATCACTCCCTGGCTCAAATCTTGTCTTTGTGTGTACTTTGGTCGCCCCGCGCCTGCGGATCAAGCGTCATCTTCACGCTCTCGTCGGTTTTTTTTCCTCTCTTCGGTGGATGCGCCGCGGGCGCGCTTTGCGCACGATGCCGCGTCGTTGCGAATCGAGAAGGAGCAGGAAATGCGCTTTGCGGAGAGGAACGAAGGTGCGTACCGGGTTTACGCGGGTGCGATGGAGGCGATAGGCGGATACTCTGCGGCGGTCGTCATCAGCCGCGTCAAGGGCGTGCCCAACGGCCCGAGAGAGGCCTACAAGGATCTGGCGATGTCAGGCGGGCATCGGTGGGAAACCGCCGAACAGGCATTGAGGTACGCGGTGGCGCGCGGGTGCGAGATCGTGCGGTCAGAGCCGTCGCGGCTCATGTGCTGAACGCGAGGGGCGGTGGGTTGCAGAGCTAGCTTTGCCTGCGCATCAGCGTGCTCTTGCCGAACAGGCTTTCAATCAGGTCGACCGCCACTTGCGCGGTCGCATTGCGCACGTCCATCGCCGGATTGAGCTCCATCACGTCCAGCGATGCCAGCCGCCTCGTGTCGGCGATCATCTCCATGCAAAGCTGTGCCTCGCGATACGTGGGGCCGCCTCGCACCGTCGTGCCCACGCCGGGCGCCACGTCAGGGTCGAGGAAGTCCACGTCGAAGCTCACGTGCAGGTGCGTGTTGACGTCGAGCGTTGCCAGCGCCAGCTCCATGGTGTGTCGCATGCCCATCTCGTCGATGTAGCGCATGTCGAACACCTCGAGATCCATCTCGTGGACGAACGTCTTTTCGCCGGCGTCCACCGACCGGATGCCGATCTGGCGCACCCACTTGCCCTGGATCGCCGGCACGTGTCCGCCGATCTCGACCAGCTCTTTCGGTCCATGCCCGCACAGGCACGCCACGGGCATGCCATGGATATTGCCGCTCGGCGTGATGAGGCTGGTGTTGAAGTCCGCGTGCGCGTCCAGCCAGAGCACCCGCAGCTTGCGACCCTTCTCGCGGCAATGGCGGGCGACGGCGCTGATCGAGCCGATCGCCAGGCAATGGTCGCCCCCGAGCAGGATGGGCAGGCGTCCCTGTTTCAGTTCGGCATGCACCGCATCGTGCACGACGTGGTTCCATGCCACGACTTCCGAAAGGTGCCGGTAGCCCTGCCGAGGCGGCAGCCACGGATTGTTGGGGCCGACCAGGTTCCCCCGGTCGATCACCTCCAGCCCCTGGCCTTCGAGCGTGGCCTGCAGCTTGGCCACGCGCAACGCCTCGGGGCCCATGCTCGCGCCGCGCGCGCCCGCCCCCACGTCGGTGGGCGCGCCGATGAGGCTGACGGAAATGTTCATGCCGACAGACGAGGAAGGAGTGGAGGTGTGTCAGATGTCGGCCGCGAATTCTCCCGTCTGCGTCGGGGGAAGCTCGAAGCCGTACTCGCGCCGGAGCAATTCCCAGGCCTCCTCGGCGCTTTCGACGTAGTTGAAGAGATTGACGTCGCCCGGGCTGATCATGCCGGTCTCGATCAGCAGGTCGAAGTTGACCAGTCTCGACCAGAAGTCGCGCCCGAACAGCAGCACGGGGCGGCGGCGCGACTTGCCGGTCTGGATCAGGGTGAGCGCCTCGAACAGCTCGTCGAGCGTGCCGAAGCCGCCGGGAAAGGCGACCAGTGCAATCGACCGCATGAGGAAGTGCATCTTGCGCAGCCCGAAGTAGTGGAACTGGAAGCACAGCTCGGGAGTGATGTACGGATTGGGCGCCTGCTCGTGCGGCAACACGATGTTGAGCCCGATGCTGCGACCGCCGGTCGAGTGCGCCCCGCGGTTGCCTGCCTCCATGATCCCGGGCCCGCCGCCGGTGACGACATAGACCGGCGTGTCCAGCGATGCCGAGGCGAGGGTGATCAGCTCCGCGAAGCGCTGCGCTTCGGCGTAGTAACGCGACATTGCCAGGCCCATCTCCGCACGCCGGATGACGAGCTCGTCGCCGGAGTCCTGCGCTACCGCAAGGGCCGCGTCGGCATCCTCGGGTGACAGGATGCGGGCGCTGCCGAAGATGACGATCGTGGACTCGATCCCCTGCTCCTGCTGCACCAGTTCAGGCTTCAGCAGTTCCAGCTGCATGCGCACCGGACGCATCTCCTCGCGAAGGAGGAAGTTGGTGTCGGTGAAAGCGAGCCGATAGGCGCTCTCCGGCCCTGCATAAAGCGATGGCGGCTGCGCGACGACCGCCTCTTCCTTCGCGGTCGGAAAATTTCGGCCCTTCAGGCCGTTGCGTTTCTGGATAGGCGCGATCATGAAAAGAACTCCTGAGGGCGGATATTAGCCCTCACGAGGAGGTTGGGGCGCCGCCGCCCGGCGAAGCCGCTTGCAGGAGGCACCTTTTGCTCTGCGCTGTCCATCGCCGTCCCGTGCATTACGGGCGTTGCGCAATTCGCAAATGTGTACCGCATCTCCAGGAGTCATCTTGCGCCAAATGACAAAGCGATATCGAGCATCGAATCGCGGATATCGTGCAGTATTCCGCCGGTCGTGGCGACTTCACTTCACATTGGTGGACGCGGAATATTGGACGAGGAATGAAGAGATATTTCTCGCAGGAATGGTGCTCGATACTCGAAACTATTCCCACGTCAAACCCGCAATGATGATCAGATCGGCAAAAGGGGGGCAGCCCCGACGTCGTCGAGGCAAGTTTCTGGCGTGCCCGGCGCGACATCGGCGGGTTGGAGGCCCTGTCATGCGCTGGGCAGCTGCAGCAACTGCGCAACCGCGGCGATTGCGATCAACTCCGGCTCCTTGCCCTCGATGCCCGGCACGCCGATCGGACAGACCATGCGCTGCAGGGTGTCCGTGGAGAATTTGCGCTCATGGAGGCGGCGCTCGAAGCGAACCCGCTTGGTCTCTGACCCGATCAGGCCGAGGAAGCCGAAGTCGCCCCGCTTCAACACAGCCTCGACGATCCGCAGATCGAGGTCGTGGCTGTGGGTGAGAACCAGGTAGAAGGCGCCGGGCGGCGCAGAGTCGACCTCCGCTTCCACCGGCTCGCCGCACAGACGCTCGATGTGCGGCGCCGATGGCTCGCGAGGAAATTCATCATCGCGCTCGTCGATCCATTGGACTCGGCACGCGATGCCTTCCAGCAGCCGGACGATCGCTCGGCCCACATGGCCCGCGCCATAGAGCTGCAGCGTGAAACGCGGCAGGGGATCGGGCCAGGCGACAAGCGCCTCGGGTGTGAGTGGTTGCAGGAAAAGGTCGACCGCGCCGCCGCAGCATTGGCCGAGCGAGGGGCCGAGGGCGAAATGCAATTCGGCACTTCGGGGCGTCGTGGATGCGAGCAGTTCGCGAGCGGCCTGGATCGCCTTCAGCTCGAGGTGCCCACCGCCTATCGTGCCTTCGACGATGTCGGCCGAGATCAGCATGCGCGCGCCGGTTTCACGAGGTGTGGAGCCTCGGGCCTGGTGAATTTCGGCGACCATTGCGGGCTCACCTTTGGCAAGCCAGCCTTGGGCAATGGACTTCAATCGCAGACTCACCGCGCAACCCCTCGCCCGGGAATCGATCCAGTCCACGCACCGGATGCCCGCCTGCGCGGGCATGACGAGGCAAAGGGCGCAGGGCGGCGGCGTGAGGGGATGGGCGGGCCTATCAGCCCAGGGTGCGCTCGCATCGGATCTTCCTTCACTGCACTGCGCCCAAGGCGCGCACGATTGCCTCGGGCGTCGCGGGTGCCGGCAGGGGCGGATCGGCTTCGGGTCCGCCAGCGGAAGCAATCGCATCGCGTATGGCCAGCCACACCGAAAATGCCAGCAGCAGCGGCGGCTCGCCCACGGCTTTGGAGCGATGGATGCAGTCGACCCCATTGCGGTTCGCGTACAACCGCACGTTGAACTCCGCCGGCACATCGTTGGCCGTCGGGATCTTGTAGGTGCTGGGCGCGTGCGTGAGCAGCGCGCCCGTCTTCGGATGCCAGACCAACTCCTCGGTCGTCAGCCAGCCCATGCCTTGCACGAAGCCGCCCTCGATCTGCCCGATGTCGATGGCGGGGTTGAGCGATTGACCCACGTCATGAAGCACGTCGGCGCGCAGCAGGCGCCACTCGCCGGTGAGCGTGTCGACCAGCACTTCGCTGACCGCGGCGCCATAGGCAAAGTAGAAGAAGGGCGTACCCGTCATCGTCTCGCGGTCCCAGCTCAGACCCGGCGTCGCATAGAAGCCGTCGGACCAGAGCTGAACGCGGGCGAGATACGCCTCGGTCACCAGGTCGCACCACGCCACGCTGCTTTCGTGAGCATGTCCGGCGTCGTCATGGAAGCTGACAGCGTCTGGCTCGACACCCATGCGACGCGCCGCGACCGTCGCGAGTCGATCGCGGATCTGCCGTGCCGCGTCCTGCGCCGCCTTGCCGTTCAGGTCGCTTCCTGTGGAGGCCGCGGTCGCAGAGGTGTTGGCAACCTTCGCCGTGTCCGTTGCGGTCACACGCACCTGCTCGAACGCAATGCCCAATTCGTGCGCCACCACCTGGGCCACCTTGGTGTTGAGCCCCTGGCCCATCTCGGTGCCGCCATGGTTCACGAGCACCGAGCCGTCCTGGTAGACGTGAACCAGCGCGCCGGCCTGGTTGAGGTGGGTGACGTTGAACGAAATGCCGAACTTCACCGGGCTGAACGCAAGCCCCTTCTTCAGCACCGGACTGGCCTCGTTGAAGCGCGCAACCGCATCGCGCCGCGCCGCATAGTTGCTGCTTGCGAGCAATTGGGCTGTCAGGTCATGGATGACGTTGTCCTGCACGACCTGGCGATACGGCGTGACGTTGTTCTCGCCCACGCCGTAGTAGTTGACCTGCCGCACCGTGACCGGGTCGCGCTTCAGCCGGCGGGCGATGCGGTCAATGAGGTTCTCGATCGCGATCGCCCCTTGCGGACCGCCGAAGCCGCGGAAGGCGGTGTTGCTCTGCGTATTGGTGCGTGCGAGGTAGCCGTGCAGCGCGACGTGAGGCAGCCAGTAGGCGTTGTCGAAATGGCAGATGGCGCGGGTCATCACGGGGCCGGACAGGTCCGCCGAGAAGCCTGCGTTGCCGATCAGCGTGATCTCCACGCCGAGAATGCGGCCTTCGTCGTCGAAGCCGACGTTGTAGTCGTACTCGAAGCCATGCCGACGGCCAGTGACGATGAAGTCGTCGTCGCGGTCGAGTCGCAGCTTCACGGGACGCAGCAGCCTGTGGGCGGCCACTGACGCAATGCACGCAAAGATGGCCGACTGCGACTCCTTGCCTCCGAAGCCGCCGCCCATGCGCCGGCACTCCACCTGCACCTTGTGGGCCGCCACATGCAGCGCGTGCGAGACCACCAGTTGCATCTCGCTCGGGTGCTGTGTGGAGCAGTGCAGCCTGATGCCGCCATCGTCGGTGGGCAGCGCGTAGGAGATCTGGCCTTCGAGGTAGAACTGCTCCTGTCCGCCGACGCTGAAGCTGCCAGAGAGGCGATGCGGTGCCGCATCGATTGACGCGCGCACGCCGCGGCCTGCGCTGCGTTCGAG
>DASTGE010000626.1:0-3868 GCA_035719405.1 Burkholderiaceae bacterium | reverse complement strand
GATCGCCAATGTGGCGCGAGACTCCTGCGCCGCTTCACCAGGACCCTGCTGGACGGAAATCCGAGCGCCACATTGAGAGATTTTCTTCGGCGCTTCGATAGCCAAGACGCCGACGAGCGACAGAAGGCGTACGAGGAGCTCAGCAACTTTGACAACCGGGAATGGGCACGCACCAGGCTGAACGATGCGCTGAACACCCTTGTGCAGCATGGGTACGACGATCTGCATCTAGGGGTCGCCGAATTCGAGTTGTTCGGCAGATCAGGAACCATTCCGCGCACACTGCTTCCGCCGGACGACCAGTCGCTGCTCGAAGTGCTCGACAAGGATGCACGAACTCGGAATGTGCCGGGCGGGACCGTCGATATGACGAATACATCCGCGGTGACGCGCTTCGCCGTCGCCTTGTTGGAGGGCGGGATCGGCGGCCTGGCGGATTGGCTGTCGCTCCTGCGGGAGGACTCCTCGCCACAGGACAAGGCGGAAGCCAAGGTCCTGCTCGACTCATTCCGGAGCACTCTTCCAAGGGGGTCCTCGGCGAGCGGAAGAATCTTCATAGCGCTGCGTCGCCTGCAGGAGTTCGCAGGCGTTGACCGGGGCTACAGGATCAAGCGCAATCGCCGGGCTTCCGGATTCCCGCCGTTTCCGCCTACGGATCGCCGGCAACCCGGTGAGGGGACGTCGGCTGGCACGATGCACCTCGGTGGGCGCGTTGCGGAGGAGCCCATGCCTTTGGACTTCGGCCACGTGCCACGGCGGCCCCGTACCGCCCGTGCGTTGATCGTTGATCAACCCAGGGACGATGTGTTGGCCGGGCCGGCATCGCCTCTTGATGACATGGTGCCCCTGCACCCCGAGATAAAGCAAGAGCCCGGCGATGCTGACCGGCCGACCCGCGCGCCGGTTTACGTCGAGGCCGAGATGCTGGACCAGGCGCGCACGGCCTTTTATCGTGAACTCGAGTTGTGCGACCTGTCCGGCGACATGGCGGAATGGCATTTGTATCTGAACCTGAATGACGCCACCGTCGTGCGCCATCGCCCGGCCCCGATACCCGAGAACGACCACAAGTTTCCATTGCGGGATCCCGCCGATCCCCTGCGGCGCGTACACCGCAGGTATGCAGGCCCTGACGGCAAATGCGATCCGAAAGTACAGATCAGGGACGTTCGTCTGGGCAATGGCTTTCGCAGCTACTTCCGGGCGTTGACGAAGACGGACGCACGGCTGCGGATCGATCGGGACGCACTTCCAAGCTTGATCGGGCAATTGGAGGACGATGCGAGGCGGGAACTCGAAAGGCTCATCCACGAGACGCCCCGTCCTGCGCGCTGCCAGCCGCGGCTGCTGCAAAAGGACGATGTGATGGCCCATGAGCAGACACTGGTCGGGCAATACGGCCTGTTCGTCGGAAGGCCTGCGATCGGCTACGAGCTGCCGACCTTGTCCAATGGGCGCATTCTTGGTTTTTACATGGGAGCGCTGGTCGACAACGACGACGACCTCGCGCGCACGGTGTCAGACCATCCCGACTACGAGCTCTACGCGGTCGACACGGCCGCGCCGCGCGGTTGGGTGACCTATTCCGGAAAGGCGGCGACCAACAGCCTGGCTTTCGCCAATACCGCGCTGAAGCCCGATGCGGGCGAGCCGGCCTATGACACCGACCGCATCAATGCGATCTTCATCGATTTTTCGGTGGGGCTATTCGACAACCAGGGCAAGCCGTCTCGCGAAAGCCTTGTCGCAATGGTCGCGCTTGACAACCTGTTCGACGACAGCCGAGACGAGGCACAGGTGCTCGTCGACTACGGAGATGCATTCCTCCAACACTTCAAGCAGGAGTCTGGACCGGGGGAGCCTTCGTTGCCTCGTGCGATGAAGGCAGAACAGGAGTTGGAGCAGCAGCCTCAGCAATCGGCGACCACGAGCCGGTAAGGGATCGGTAAAGGAGGCGCTGAACAATTCCCCCGCCGGTCGCGCATCCCCGATTTGGGCGGTCTGCGGCGTTGCAAATGCGTGCCATAGCTTGGGCTATGGCTGTGCTTTGCGCCTTGCATCCCATCCCAAATCGAGGCGCGCGCGCTCGCGGGGACTTGTTCAGCGCCTCCCAAAAGCCTCGACAAAGACATGAAACGAATTGATCGCACTCCAACTCCACCTCGAGCCGAAGTGCCTGTGCAGGATCCGCACGAACGCCGCCCGGCGCGCAGGCGCACGCATACGCAAGCCGATGCGCGCTTTGCGGGGTTGACCGCCCGCCCTGCATCGTCCCGCGACGCCTCCCCTGAAGAGCAGGCAGATCGCCACGCTCTGCGTCCGGGCAGAACGGCACTCTTGCCATTGTCCACGCCCGAGGCCGGCAGCACATCGCGCAGCGATGAACAAGACCGCGCCGAAACCGATGCGCAGCCATCACCTCACGAAGCCCAGACATGGCTCTTGAACCGGCTGGGGGAGGAAGCGCTGGTCGATCATGTGTTGACCACGATGAACAACGTGTCAGGTGGCGCACGCAGCGTGCGGCAGCTGCATTCTGCGGCATTGCGCAATTTCGCAAGAGCGCTCGCAAAAAGCGACAGGAGTGACAGCTTGAGCGCTTTTCTCCGGCGATTGCAGATTTCGAACTCCAGACAACGCAGTTCCGGGCCCGACGATGAACCGGACGCCGTTGCGCAGCTCGATGCGTACCTGAAGCCATTGCGCAGCGGGGGTATCTATAGAGGAAGAGAGGCGACGGCCCTGGAGTCGTTGCTGGAACATCTGCTCCAGTCTCTGCCGGAAGATAGAAGCGTGAACCTCACGCCGGCAGAGGTGGCGAATGCCCTGCCGCGCGACAGCAGAAGGTTGCGCCCGCTCCTGGCACCTCGAGAGCGTGACTTGATCAAGAGTGTGGAAGGGAACAAATGCACCTTCCCGGAGCTTGTCTTCTTCAGTGCGGCACTGACGCTTCATGGACACGGCGGGCTCGATGGCTGGCTTGCCATGCACAAGGACGGCCGGAAAGGTCTCGCGCACAGCCTGCTCCGGGAGAACGTCAGAAGTCCGGCGCGCGGTGTCCTGTCGGCGATTGAAAGACTTCAAAAAGTCGCCGGAATTGCGCCGGAACTGCGAGTGCAGATTCAAGGGTCGCGCAGTTACACGACGGCTTTCGAGCCGGGGCCGGACTTAGTGGAGGAGCCCGGGACGAGGTCTGGAGAGCCCGCGTCGAGCGGTCCCTCAGGGTCCGCTTTCGTACCCGTCACGACCAGGGAAGAGGCGTTGCAATGGTTTCAGAATCGAAAGGATGATGCACGCCTGATCAATCTGGTCTACGCCCGTGATTCTTCAGAGAGCGTATCCCAGGTGCGAAGGGGTGTCCGCTTGTTGCGCGGCTTCATGAAGTTCCGTCTGCAACATGATTCGAACGCCACATTGCGAGGTCTTCTTGGTCGCTTCGGCAGCGCGCCGGGTAGCGACGAGCGGCAGAGAGTGCATGACGACGTGAGCACCTTCGCCGCGGGATTCGCGAATTCCACCGTCGAGCAGAGCTGTCTTCGGAAGGCGCTTGAGGAATTGTCAACCCTGATGGCTGAACACGTGCAGGGTCCGAACGACGAGGAGTCCGTCCTCGGCGAGTTTGGTAAAGGAGCCCATGATCTGCTGCCGCCCGCTGACGTTGCCTTGATCGCTCTGCTTGAAGGCCACGAACACCGGACGAGCGCTGCGAGGAGTTTCTCCCTCGCATTGCTGGAACGGGGGATTGCCGGGTTGCCGGAGTGGATTTCGATGTGGCGTGACGATCGCAAACCCCAGGCCAAGATGCTCCTGGAGGAGTTAAAAGCAGAGCAGCCGAGGAGCATCATGGGACAGTACATCGTGACGGCGC
>DASTGE010000625.1:0-4296 GCA_035719405.1 Burkholderiaceae bacterium | reverse complement strand
ATCATGTCGCAGAAGCAGATCCTCGACGATCTGCAGCGGCTGCCCGAGAGGAAAGCCGAAGAGACGACATGATGGATGACCTGCAGGCAAGCTCCGAGTCGACGGCACCAGTGTGGACGGTCTTCGGGGACCTGATGGCCGGGCTGCTCGGCGCCTTCGTGCTGATGCTCGTATGCACGCTGGCGATCCAGCTCGATCTGACGACAAGGCTCGATACAGAGATCAAGCAGCGGCAGGTCGCGGAGCAGCGGCGCCAGACGCTCGAAAAGGCCTTGGCAGGGCCGCTTGCAGCGGGCCGGGTGACATTGAGCAACGGGCGCATCGGCATCAGCGGCAGCCTCCTGTTTGCATTCAACTCGGCAGAGCTGCAGCCTGAAGGCCGGCAATTGCTCAAGAGTCTTGCCGCACCGCTGACCACCTATCTCAAGGATCGCGGAGAGATCCTGATGGTCAGCGGCTTCACCGACGACAGGCAGGTCCGCGGGGGAAGTCGGCAGTTCGCCGACAACCTGGAACTGTCGGCGCAACGGGCCATGACGGTGACGCGTGCGCTGATCGAGGAAGGTGTTCCGGGATCCTCGATATTCGCTGCCGCGTTCGGTTCTCAGCAACCGGTCGCGTCCAATGCCGATGCCAATGGCCGCGCATTGAACCGGCGCGTGGAAATTGCGCCGATGCGAAGACAATCGGGCGGCAATGTGGAGCCTCATGAATAGCTCCGAAAACCTTGAACGCGTGGCCGCCCCGCCACCCACCGCTGCGCCTTCGGATCCAGCGGCCATCATTGAGGCATGGGTTGCACGCGGGGCGCAGAACCTCGATCCCGTGCGCTTCCGATTCATTGAGGCACTCGCGAGGAGATCGACTGCGTATGGCGGCGAGGCTCGCCGACTGCTGGATGACAAGCTGGCAAGGCTGCTTGCCCAGTATCGCGATAGCCTCGAAAGCGCCGCATTGGCGGAGCGAAACGACGAATGCACCGCCCCGTCCTCCTCGGCCGACGATGGAAATCACCCCGCTTGCGAGACGCTGACCGACCTCATCGACCACATTGACCGACATGCATCGGCGGATGGGGATGAGAGTCCGGCACGGGGCGGCGCGCGACCGGACACCAGCCCCATCCGCGAACTGAAAAGCCTCCGCTACTTCGGGAGCACCTGGTCGAGGCTGAGGGCGCATCGCCGACTGAGCGAGTCGCTGGCAAAGGCGCCGGAGAACCCCGGCCCCATCAATTCGCACCATCTTGTGCATCGCGCATTGGCGACCATGCGCGATTTGTCGCCGGAGTACCTGGACCACTTCATGTCGTATGTCGATACGCTGCTGTGGCTCGAGCAGGCAAGCACACCTCCCGCCGCCGACCGACGCCCGGTCCGGCCTCATTCGTCCGGGACGGCCGCGCATCGTCGCTGATACACGGCGCGAGCCGGCCGACGGCGATCAACCCGGATTGAACGGCAGCTCGCGGATCGACCTGCCCGTCAGGCGCGCGATCGCATTGGCATAGGCGGGCGCCAGCGCCGGCAGGCCGGGCTCGCCCATGCCCGTGGGCGGATCGTCGCTCGGCACGATGTGCACCGCGATCTCGGGCATCTGCGCCATGCGCGCCACGGTGTACTCGCCGAAGTTGTTCTGCTGAACGACACCGTCCTTCAGCGTGATGGCGGCGCCGGGCAATGTGGTGCCCAATCCCATCAGCGCGGCGCCCTGCACCTGCGCCTCGATGTTCAGCGGGTTGATCGCGCGGTTGCAATGGACGCCCGCCGTGACGCGATGCAGGCGCGGCTCGCCCTTGTCCACCGACGCTTCGACCACATAGGCGACCACCGAGTGGAAGGACTCATGCACCGCCACGCCGAAGGCGTGTCCCTTGGGCAGCTGCCTGCGGCCATAGCCCGATTTCTCCACCGCGAGATCGAGCGCGGCGCGATGACGCGGATGCGCGCCGCCAAGGAGCTTGTGCCGATACGCGACCGGATCCTGCTTCGTGGTTCTGGCGATCTCGTCGATCAATGTCTCCATCACGTACGCCGTGTGCGTGTTCCCCACGGAACGCCACCACAGCACCGGCACGTTGACCTTGGGATGATGGACCTCCAGCGCAAGCGGAATGTCGTAAGGCGTGTCCACCACGCCCTCGGTCGTCACGCCGTCGATGCCGTCCTTGACGAGGAAGGATTCGAAAGGCGTGCCGGTGAGGATCGACTGGCCGACGATGCGATGCTGCCAACCCAGGACGCGGCCCTGCGCATCGAAACCGATTTCCGCCCGGTGCACGTGCATCGGGCGGTAGTAGCCACCGTGGATATCGTCCTCCCGGCTCCACACGATCTTCAGCGGCCCGCTCCTGCCCGACGCCTTCCACGCCTTGGCGATTTGCGCGGACTCGACCAGATACTCGGAAGTCGGAACCGCGCGACGGCCGAAACCGCCGCCCGCCATCATCGTGATCAGCTCGACCTGGTCCGGCTTCAAGCCGAGCGTCGTCGCCACGGCCATCTGGTCGATGGTCTGGAATTGCGAGCCCACCCACACCTTGCACCCGCCATCGCCCAGCTCGATCACGCAGTTCAGCGGCTCCATCGGCGCATGCGCGAGGTACGGGAACACATACTCGGCGGTAATGCGATTCGGCGCGTCGGCCATGCGCGAGGTGTCGGCGTTGCGCGCTTTCAAGCCGGGAGTCCTCGCCAGCTCGCGATACTGCGCGAGCAGCTTGTCGGTGTCGGCCTTCTCGACACCGTCGGTGTTCCATTGCACCTGCAACGCGTCACGGCCCTGCTTGGCCGGCCAGTAGCCGTCGGCAATGATGGCAATGCCGCTGGCGCCGCGGTCCAGCGGCACCTGCAGCACATCGACCACGCCGGCGATGGCCTTGGTCTTCGCCGCATCGAAGGATGCCACCTTCGCGCCGAACACCGGCGGACGAGCGATGAGCACGGTCTTCATGCCCGGGCGATACACGTCGAGCCCGAACACTTGCGTCCCGCTCGACTTGGCCGCACCGCTGATCTGCTTCGTGGGCTTGCCGATGATGCGGTAGGCGGACGGATCCTTCAGCGTCACCTTCTCCGGCACCGGCTGCTTCATGGCCTCGTCCGCCAGTTCGCCCAGCGTGGCGCGCTTGGAGCCTGCGCTGCACACTCCATTGGCCACCACAATGTTCGATGGCGGCACGCCGAAGCGCTGTGCAGCCGCTGCAACGAACATGGCCCGCGACCGCGCGCCCAACTCCCGATACTGCTGCCATGAATGGGGCGTCGCCGTCGATCCGCCCGTCATCTGGATGCCGAACTCCCGGTCCTTGTAGGCATCGCCGGCCACGGCAAGCTCGCCGCGCACCTTGCTCCAGTCGGCATCCAGTTCCTCGGCCGCGAGCATGGGCAAGGTGGTTGCGACGCCCTGGCCGAAATCCAGCCGATTCACCTGCACGGTGACGGTGTTGTCCTTGTCGACCCGGATGAAGGCCGCCGGCGGCGACATCGGCTTGCCGTTCTGACCCGGCGGCGCGTCGTCCTGGGCTGCATGTACGGGAAAGAGGCCGAGCGCGAAGCCGGATGCGGCTCCGAGCTTGAGGAAGCTTCGCCTGTCGAAGCTGGACACAGGCTGAAGGCGTTGAGCCGCCCTGCGCATCAAGCTGTCGTAGTTCATGCGTGTGCTCCGATTGCGATCAAGCGAGTGCCTTGGCGGCATCGTGAATGGCCGCGCGGATCCGCGCGTATGTGCCGCAACGGCAGATGTTGCCGCCCAGGGCATTGTCGATGTCCGCATCGGTGGGCTTCTTCTTGCTGCGAAGCAATGCCGTCGCGCTCATGATCTGGCCGCTTTGACAATAGCCGCATTGGGCCACGTCATGCGCAATCCAGGCGGCCTGCACCGCCTTGCCGACCCGATCGTCGGCGACCGCCTCGATCGTCGTGATCTTCTGCCCCGCCACCGACGAGATCGGCGTGATGCAGGAGCGGATCGCCTGGCCGTTGAGATGAATCGTGCATGCGCCGCATAGCGCCGCGCCACACCCGAACTTGGTCCCGGTCAGGTGAAGGTGATCGCGCAGAGCCCAGAGAACGGGAGTGGAAGGGTCGGCATCGACCGTGACCGCCTTCCCGTTGACCGTGAATGACGTCGCCATGACTTCGCTCCTTCGTTCACGAAGCATGTGAGTACCTGATCAGCAAGATGGTTCAGCCCTCATAGGAGAGGCTCATCCCATGAGCCAGTGACCTGAGAGCATGGGCGCATCACGACATGAGGCGCGCCATGGGAATGAACAAAATCCAGTACCAGCCGGGG
>DASTGE010000624.1:0-2217 GCA_035719405.1 Burkholderiaceae bacterium | reverse complement strand
AACCAGGTTCAACCCATGCAGGGCGAGTTGCAATTCGGTTGCACCCGTGGCCGGCATCACCGTCCCGCGGGCTTCGCCACGCCCCCCGGTGCCCACCCGCATTGCAATGCGCACCGGCATGACAGCCTTGGGATCGTCGCTGAAGCGCTCGGCGCCGACTTCGATATCTTCCAGTGCGAACATTGCGGCCGGCGCAACCGATTCTTCGCGCCACCGGACGCCGAATCTGTCGGCCTCGATCTTGTCCACCCGATAGCGCCAGCCCGGCTCGCTGTTGCTCGCGCTCGCCGCCGAACCCGTGCTTGCGCGGTTCAATACGTCCGATAGAGAGAGTCGCCCATGCGCATCGCGCGACGCGGTCAAGCGGCCTTCTGACAGTCGCACACGTTCCGCGCCGAATTCACGGCTTGAAAGTGATGCATGTGCGTTCTGAAGCGCCGCATGTGCGACTTGTAGCCATGGCTCGCCTGCCTTGCCGGACACGAGCCGGATGCCGTCGAGGCCGAGATCCAGCGCTTGCACTTTCATATCGAACGGGCCATCCCCTGCCGTGGCATCGGCCTTGAAGGCGAGCTTCAGCGCTGCGGCTTCAGCAGCCAGGGGAGCAGTGAAGCCATGATCGATGAAGCGCAGTGAGACGCGATCGACGTCGCCATGGCCGAGCGACACTTGCCACCGCGTCGACGTGGAGGGCGTCGTCGCGGTGTTGGCCGGATTGACGCTTTCGGAGCGCTTTGCCGACTTCGTTCGCGTGAGCCATTCCTGAACGTCGAGTTTTCCGTCAACGGCGCGCACCACCCGCACCTTGCCTCCCTCGATGGCGATACGCCCGATGTCAACCCGCCGGTTGTCGAAGTCGACGCGCCCCCCGTTCAGCGCAATCGAATCGAGCGTCACGGCGGGATCCGCATCTGTGCCGCCGCTCAAGGTGAGGCGGTTTGCTTTCGCACCTACGTCATGAAGCTGAAGTGAAAAACGCTTGTTCGCGTACCCTGCGCGATAACCGAGATTCAATCCCGCATTGCCGTCGACGCGGGCGCTGCCTAGCACCGTTTCGAGATAGGGCCGAAGCCATGCGAGCGATACGTTGTTGACCACGATCTCCCCTGCGGCGGTAACGGGATTGAGTCCGAAACTGCCCGTCCAGCGAATATCCGTCCCCAGACCCGTGCGCGCCAGGATCGAATGACGCCCGGTGTCGTCGGGCAGTGTGGACAGCTCGTCGAGCTGCAGGTTGAGCGGATCCACCTGGGTGCTGAAGCCGCCGGGGATGCTGTGGTCCGCGAGGTCGATCCGGCCGCTGTCCAGCGCGAAGTGCCGGATGACCAGGCGTGGCAATGATTCGCGGGAAGCCGTCGGCTGTGCCTTGTCGTTGCGAGTTACGGCGGCAATGAACGTGAGCCAATTGAGCCGGCCGTCGGTCCCCAACTCGACGGAGGCAACCGGCCGGACCAGGCGGACCTGTTCGAAAGTGAGCGTGCGACTGAGCAGTCCGCGGGATTCCGCGTCGACGAAGAGGCGGGCCAGCGTCAACAGCGGTTTGCCGGCGGGTTCGGCCAGCGTCACTCCCCGGAGATCGACCGACAGGCGGATGGGGTCGAACTTCGCATGTTCCATTTCCAACCGATACCCGCTGCGCTCGTCGACCAGCTTGTGGACCGCCCATTTGGCCAGGGGCTCGAACGCAAACCAGCCGGCGAGCAGGTAAACCGCAGCAAGCCCGGTGATGAGGAGGACCGGAAGACTCAGCAAGACTCGACGCAGGCGCAGGGGCATCACTACAAATGACTCCTACCGAAGTGCAGAACGGGCGCAAGGATGCAATCTTGCATCAACGCGTCTTCAATGCCCCCTCGTGACGAAGAGGAGGGTACTCCGACTGCTTGTTTGGATGTCAGGCGTCGGCTGTTCAGGGTGCGAGACTGCTTTTCCGGGATTCGATCTCGTTTTGCGGAAATTCCGCGTTGGCCAGAGCATTGCTGCGCGATACCGGTCGAGCGGGCACGGAAGTGTCCTGCAGGACGATCTGCACGTCACTCAGCGCCCGTTCCGCGAAGCCGCCCTCGCTATAGCAGAGATAGAACTCCCACATGCGCAGCAGCGATTCGGGATAGCCGCGGGTACGGATGCGCTCCGCGTTGGCCAGCAGGCGCTTGCGCCAGTCGGCCAGGGTGGTGGCGTAGTACAGCCCGATGTCTTCCAGGTCGACGATGCGCA
>DASTGE010000623.1:0-3482 GCA_035719405.1 Burkholderiaceae bacterium | reverse complement strand
CCGTGCCGTCGGAGAGCTTGGGCGCGGCGTAGAAGGCTTGAATGTCGTCGTAACTTGCCCCCTGCGGGTTCCACCCCCGGTGTTCCTTTTGCATTTGGTCCTGAATTCCGGGAGCCACACGCGCGATCAGGCCGATATTCGCGTTGCTGACGCCGAGCAGGGCGGTCTCGCCCTTGTTCAGCGGACCGGCGGTGGAACTGCTATCGCCCTCCGCATTGAGCAGCTTGTTCCGGTTATCGACGAATGTCTGAACAATGAACTGGGCGAGGGCTCCCCCCTTGCTGTCGCCGACGACGATGAGGTGATCGCCTTCGACTTCCTTGAGATCCTCGTTGGCAGCTTCGAACACGCTCTTCTGGACCCCAGGCTTGAGAGTCCACTGCTGCTTTCCATAGCTTTGAATATTGCTGAGCCAGCCCGGGAGATCCGAGTTGCCGTTCGTCCCCATCGCGACAATCATCACTTCCTTCTCGGACGAATTTTCGTAGACCACGAACTTCCCCTTCATGGGAGCTTCGATGGAATCGGTGATTTTCCATCCATCGGGCACTGCCCAGGGCGCGCTGCGCGGCGCAAACGGACCGCCGAATGTCGAGCTGGCATCGTCGATCCATTGCAGCTTCATGTCCGATACCGTCGGACCATACGTCTGGTCCATCGCCGTCCACGCCGCTCGAATGTCGGCCCAGCCATTGCCGAAAATCCAGGAATTTTGTTGAGTCATTGCTTCGCTCTGCAGACGTTGAAGAAAGAAAGAAACTGTGGCGGACCAACTGCTTCAAGGACATTGACGTTGAGGTGTCGATAAGCCACCTTGCATCCATCCGGTGAGACCTGAAAACTGCCGGCACCTTCGGCAGAGAGGGTTGGCCCGAGCGGGATTCCAAGCAGATGTCGGCCCCCCGTGATGCGGTACAGCTGATCGTTCTCAAAGAGATAAATGGCCGACCCGTGCTCCCGTGTCTTGTCAACCAGGATGCCAGCTCGGGTCAGCACGAATTCACCGAAGTTGACGTTGACAGCACCCGGGCCTTTGTAGATCGGTTCGTCCAGGCCATAGTCGTGGACGAATGCGGGGTATGGGATTTCGTCAATCTTTCCATCTTTGTCTAATAGGCGAAACGGTGGGTGTCCAGGCCGCCTCGAAGCGGTGTCATACGTGTTGAGCAAGTACTTGTTGAGGAAGGGCACGTATTCAACGATGTCGATGTCATCGAAGCGAAGCGGCAGAGGCAGCGGGGGACGATCTGGGCGCACCCAAACAATACGTCGCAATCTGCCACGTACCCGGATTGCCGGGCTCTCGGCCTGGCTCATCGTGTCGTCCTCGACGAAGTAGCCGTCCTCATAGCGCCAACCAACCGATTTGATCAGACGGTTCTTTTCGACGGAGTAGTGCCACTCCAATTTCGCGAGATCTGATCTCGGCACATCCCGTTGCACTTCGGACACGACACCGTTTGGCTCGAAGTGAATTCGGCGCGTCTTGGATCCGCGCCAGGGCGGCCCGAGATACATGTCCATGGTATTGGGGTCGAAGGCCAATATCACTTCCTTGTCGGCGTCCTTGGACAGCGCAACGATCTTTCGCTGATCGACGTCGATCAGCACGACCCTTGTCTTGGTCTCCGTCCATTCTTGATGTTCGTACTCCCCTTCCGGCAGCACGGTGATCGCAAATCGGCTCCCATCGATCCAAAAGCCCCGGCGGTCGCTCAACGCTTTCAAACCCGTGGAGAACCACTCCACGTTCTTGTCGAGAATCTTCTTGGGCCCCGCGAAGCCAGGTTGCGCGAGCAGCACCGCGCAGACTGCGAGCTGGATAACGACGGCAGCGCGTAGCGCCCCGCGCAGTCGCCGAAACCATTTCTGATGTCTCTTCAATTCGGACTTCCTCTTTCCCAATGCTTCTGGGCGCAAACACGTCCGCCGCCTGCGCATATCCACATCGGTATGCACTTTCAGCAAATCATTGAGGTGTTCCCGCACGGAACGTGCAGCACCAACAAAGGCCTGATGTAGTCAAGGCTCCTCGCCGACGAACTTGGGGCTGTACGGCCTTCCGTTGGATCGGGTCGCTTTGCATCTTCACGCCTCACCGCTCCTTCAGGCTGTCGTTCAGGTGCTCACGCACAGGACTGAGCAGGTAGTCGATGACGCGGCGCCGGCCGGTCTTGATCTCCGCGGTGACGTTCATGCCTGGACTCAAACGCACGCGTTTGCCGTCCACGTTGATGTCGCGCCGGTCCAATCGCAGGATCGCCGGAAAGCTGGCTACCGGGTTGCTCGCTCGCGCACTGCCATCGCTCGCCTCGCCGTTCTGGGTCTTGCGCTCGCTTGCGCCGATCACCGCATCGGCTGCTACGCTGGTCACCGTCGCCGCGATCGTGCCGTAGCGCGTGTACGGGAAGGTCTCCAGCTTCACCTCCGCCTGCTGGCCTTCTTTGACGAAACCGATGTCCTTGTTCTCCAGCGTCACTTCGGCGGTCACTTCGGCGCGGTCGGGCACCACCACGAGCAACTGCTGGGCGGGCGTCACGACGCCGCCGGCCGTGTGGATTGACAACTGCTGCACCGTGCCGTCCACCGGCGCCCTGAGCTGCGTCAGCCGCGTCCTTTGCTCGGCCTTGGCCGTTTCCGAACCGAACTCGTGCCGTTTCAGCTCAGCTTGCGCGTTGCGTTCGCGCAAGCTGCGGATCGTCTCTGCGCGTTGCGCCGCATGGGCCTGTTCGCTCTCGCGCAGCGCCGCGTCGGCTTCGGCCTTGTGCGCACGCTCGGTGGCCAAGTCCTTCTCCAGCTCGATGCGCTCCCGCGTGCGATCCTGTCCCGCGTGGCCGGTGACGAAGCCCTGGTCAGCCAGCGTCTTGAAGTCGGCCTCGCGCTGGCGGGCCAGCGGCACTGTCGTCTCCAGCTTGTTGATGCGCTGCTCGATCGTCTGGCCTTCGGCACGATGCTTGGCGGCCTCCGCCTGCAGCCTGGCGAGCTTGGCCGTGATGTCGGCCCACTCGCTGGCCAGCTGCGCCTGTGCGGCGGTACGTTCGTCGGCGGGCAGATCGGCGTTGCTTGCCAGGCGGGGTTCGCTTGCGTGGGCCAGCGCGTCCAGCAAGGCGGCCGTGCGCAGCGCTTCAGAGACCGCCGCGCGGCGGTCCTGCACCACACGGTTGCGGTCGGCTTCGGCCGCTGTCGCGTCGAGCTCGATCAGCAGTTCGCCCGCCTTGACGTGGTCGCCGTCCTGGACGTGAATCGCCTTGACCACGCCCGCCTCCAACGGCTGGATCAGCTTGCTGCCGTCGCTCACCACGATGCGCCCCGGTGCGGCGGCGACGATGTCCAGTTCGCTGGAGCAGGCCCAAAGCAACGCGATGGTGAACAGTGCGCAGATGGCCAGCGCCGTGCGGCGGGGCGCCGGGTGCACCGGTGTGGCTTGCAGGCTCAGCGCTGCCGGCAGGAACGCCGTCTCGTCGGCCAGACGCTGCGGGCCG
>DASTGE010000622.1:0-3674 GCA_035719405.1 Burkholderiaceae bacterium | reverse complement strand
GAGACGACCTTCAGGCAAGGACTCTGGCCGAAGGCGACCCGCTGTACGAACGGGTTGCTCGGTTGGCGGCCGGGGCGTGGAACCGCAGCGGGCAGCTCGGGCTCGTCGTGGGAGCGACCTACCCCACGGAGCTGGCGCGGGTGCGCGACATCGCACCGACGCTGCCTCTGCTGGTCCCGGGAGTCGGGGCACAGGGTGGAGATGCCGCGGCCGTCGTCCGCGCAGGCTGGCGCCCGGATGCCCCGCTGATCGTCAATTCCTCACGGGCTGTTTTATACGCGAGCGATGGTG
Source organism: Burkholderiaceae bacterium (assembly GCA_035719405.1). Lineage (GTDB taxonomy): Bacteria > Pseudomonadota > Gammaproteobacteria > Burkholderiales > Burkholderiaceae_C > CAMLIZ01. Next base: position 3,383 of record DASTGE010000622.1, on the reverse strand, counting down.
AAGACTTTGCCGCCGCCGCACGTCGCGTGGCAGAGGCGACCCGCGATGCGCTGAACAAGGCGCGCATTTCCGTCTGAGCTTGGGTGAGCGCTGACAGCCTCGACAGCTAGGATCAGTCGAGCACCACGTCGGCGCCTACACGCCCCGCCCGCTCCGCGCTCGCCGTCAACAACAGCTGCGCGCCATTGGGCGCACGCACCACCCACTCCGCCACCGCCCGGTCCGCGGTGATGTGACGGTTCGGCAGGAAGGCCAAGAGCGAGTTCTTCGGGGCATGTCCTTCGAGCTGGGGACCCTCGAAGCGCTGCTTTCCGCTCAGGAGCACGGCATCCGGCGGAAGCTGGATGTCGAACATCACGCCCCGCACGGTTTTTCGCTCCAGGGCCCGCTTCGTCACGTACGCAGGCAACCAGCCGCTGTTCGCGACGGCGAGACGCACGCGCCAGGTGTCGTCCCCCAGCGCACGGACCTCCGTGCGCACCAGTTCCAGCCGAGGCAGGCTGAGGGCAATGCGGGTCATCCAGGCAGGAAAGCGGGCAACCTCCTGCTCGCGCAGCCGTGGTGGCGGATTGCGCCAGAAGTTCATCTTGTCCCAGCCGCCGATCTCGACCGTTCCGAGCTGCGGGTGCTGGAACGGCCGCCAATCCACATGCGCCAGGCCCTCGCATTGTTCGTCGCTCCATTTCAGGAGTTTCAAGTCGTCCTCGGGGGGATGATCACGGTACCACTCGATCCACTGGTAATCGGTGATGCCCGCCTCGCGATTGGGCGCCCACAGCTCGACGGTCCAGAAAAGCATGCCCAGGTGCTCGTAAGCCCAGTCCTGTGTGCCGGTGATGATCTCCTTGGGGTGGTACTTGAAGTCGTGCCAGGTACTGACCGCGGGATAACCGGTGAGCTGCTCGCCGAGGCTGGAGAAGCGCTTGAATGTCCAGAGGTCCTCAGGCGTCATGTCGTCGTCCTGCTGAGTGCCCATGGGCCTCAGGATGACTCCGCTGTGAGTATGGAAGCTCACCACAGCCCCGATGTTCGGATGGCGGCTGATGAAATCCACCATGGCGCGCACCTCTGGCTCGCTGGTCGGATAAGCGCCGGCTCCCACCTGTTCGAACTCCTGCCGCCATTGGCTTGGGAAGTTCCGATTCAGGTCCAGCCCTTCCCGGTCGGGATTCGCGCGGATCGACAGTCCGTCGAAGTTCTTCAGCGTCCCTTCCGGCATCACCCTGTAGTACTCGCCGCCGAACTCCCCGGGCTCGCGAGGAATCAAGAGGCGCGGTTCCTGCGGATGCCTCTTGTAGGTGCCGTGCGGATCCGGAATGCGCATGGAGAGCACGCGGCCGTCGCCGTCGACGTCCTCGACAGTGAGCCCGTCGACCGGCTCCTCGTCGTAAGGATAGGGCCGCGTTGACGAGCGAATGTGGCGCGGCCGATCGGCCAGCGCGAGTTCCGCGCCGTCGGGATTGAGGCGCGGGCACAGGTAGACAGTGCGCGTGTCGAGCAGGTGGCGGATCTGCTCGTCCTGAGGGTAGTGCGTGACGAGTTGGTGCAGGTAGTACAGGCAGGCCGTGCCGGCCGTCAGCTCCGCTGCATGGATGTTCCCATCGGCCCAGAAAGCCGGCTTCTCATCGTGCAGCCCGGTGGCTTGTTGCGTGACGATCGCGACCCAGATATCGCGTCCCTCATGGCTCTTGCCGATCGACTCGACCTGGACGAGTGAGGGCAAGGCTTCCGCGTATTCATGCAGCACGCGCGTGAGGTCGATATGGCGGTAGAACTGGTCGAAGCGTGGAGTCGGGATCGCTGTCATGCCCGATTTTGTTCCGCGACACGCTTCACCCGCAGCAGCCTGGCACCGGTTCGCCGTTCACGAACACCCGCATTTCGCCCGGGGAAAAGGGCTCCCAATGCTCGCCCTGCGTCAAAGGCTCCGTGGCAACCACCACCACACGGTCGTCAGGCGTCGTCACCTGCGCAAAATCGACGGTGAGGTCCTCGTCGCGGAGCCTCGCTCCGGAAAACGGATGGCGCCGCTGCAGCCAGTACAGCGATGTCGAGCAGTGCGCCCACAACGCCTGCCCGTTGGACAGCAGCAGGTTGAAGGTGCCGTGCCGCGCGATGCGAGGCACCAGCTCGCGCAGCGTGGCCGTCAGCTCGGGCACCGTGGGGACGCCGGCATGCGACTTCGCCAGCTCCTGCATGAGCCAGCAGAACGCGCGCTCGCTGTCGGTATCGCCCACCGGCTTGAAGGCGGCGTGCAGGCGGGGGCAAAAGTCCTTCAAGTCGCCGTTGTGCGCAAAGACCCAGTAACGTGCCCACAGCTCACGAAGGAAGGGGTGGCAATTCTCCAGCGCGGTGCGTCCCTGGGTCGCCTTGCGGATGTGGGCGATGACATTGCCGCTCTTGATCGGGTACTTCTTCACCAGCTCGGCGATCGGCGACGCACGCGCGCTCGAGTGATCGACAAACAGCCTCAGGCCCTTGCCCTCGAAAAACGCGATACCGAAGCCGTCCTTGTGCTCGTCGGCGCGCGTGGCAAGGCCGGTGAAGCTGAACATGACGTCGGTCGGCGTGTTGGCGTTCATGCCGAGCAGCTGGCACATGGCTTGCGCTTCGTGTCGTCGGACATCACCAAAGTCTAGTCCGACCCACTCAACCACGACGAGAGAGCCGATGGTCACCCACTTCGCGAACATGAGCGAACAACTGCGCGCCGCCTGGAAGCCTCACAAGCATCCGACTGCGCCGCGCGCCTTTCGCTGCCAGTGCGGGCGGCCGGTGTTCTTCCGCAACAGCCAGTGCCTGGCCTGCGCGACACCGTTGGGCTATGACCCGGAACGTGCAAAGGTGCTGCCGCTGAAGCCGGGCCCGATTGGAGGCACTTGGCAGCCGTGGCACGAAGCAGGTCCGGACAATCCGGCTTACGTTCGCTGCGGCAATTTCGACCTGGGTGCCTGCAACTGGCTCGTGCCGGTCAGTCCCGATGGCCACCCTGACGCGACCGCCGATGCCAACAGCGGACTCGTGCTGTGCCGGGCATGCCGGCTCAACCGGACAATTCCCGACTTGAGCGTGCCGGAGAACGTCGAACTGTGGCGCCGCGTCGAAGGCGCGAAGCGCCGGTTGGTGTCACAGTTGATCGCGCTCGCTTTGCCGGTGAAGTCCCTGGTGAGCGAAGACCCCGAGCATGGCTTGGCATTCGACCTTCTCCGCCCGGCGCCAGGCGAGACAGTCATGACCGGCCATGCGAACGGCGTGATCACCCTCAACATCGAGGAAGCGAGCGACCCTACACGCGAGCGCATCCGGGAGCAGATGCACGAACCGTACCGCACCCTGCTCGGCCACTTCCGGCACGAGGTAGGCCACTACTACTGGGATCGCCT